>NZ_JAEVHJ010000087.1:0-22663 GCF_016802855.1 Micromonospora sp. ATA51
GCGGGTGCGCCGGCCGGCCACGGCCAGGGCGGCGGGCATGCAGATGGCGCCCGCCGCCCAGACCGGAGGCGGCCGTTCAGGCCGCGCCAGTGGCCCTGGCCGCGCCGGCCGCGCCGGCCGCACAGGGCTCGGGCCCGGGTTCGGGTTCGCAGGGCTCGGGTTCGTGGTCGGGCGACAAGGACAAGAAGGACGACCGCAAGAAGGACGACCGCAAGAAGGACGGCGAGGGTGACGGCGGCGCGCTGCTGGTCGAGCGTGGCGGCAGCGCCCACCTGAAGAACGTGAAGCTGACCGGCAACAACGCCGAGAACAACGGCGGCGCGATCGCCAACTTCGGCCGGGTCACCTCGAGGACAGCAAGGTCGAGAACAACCACGCCCAGAAGGACGGCGGCGGCATCTTCAACCGCGGCACCCTCAAGGTCAAGGACACCCACATCAGCAACAACACCGCCGGCAAGAACGGCGGGGGCATCGCCAACGGCAACGGCAAGCACGACGACCACGACAAGAACGACCACGACAACAACGGCTACGACAACAACGGCTACGACAACAACGGCTACGACAACAGCACCTACCACAACGGCGGCTACGACAACAACGGCCACGACAAGGACCGCAAGGACCGCGACGAGGCCGGAACCGTCGAGATCACCGGCTCCGCCAAGGGCAAGGACGAGGTCAAGAGCACCATCGACAACAACAAGGCCGGCAAGAACGGCGGCGGCCTGTCCAGCTCCGGCGGCACCGTCACGATCACCCTGACCGTGATCAGGAACAACACCGCCTGCGAGAGCGGCGGCGGCATCTACGCCCTCGACACCGACCTCAAGCTCGACAAGGTCATCGTCGCCAAGAACCACGCCGACAAGGACGGCGGCGGCATCGTCAACACCGGCGGCGAGGACAAGAAGAAGGACTGGTCCTCCAACGGCGGCGACAAGAAGGACGACGGCGACAAGAAGGACGACGGCGACAAGAAGGACGAGAAGAAGTCGGACGCCACCGCCACCATCTCCGACAGCGACATCGTCGACAACACCGCCGGACGCTTCGGCGGCGGCATCTTCAACGGCGACACCGACGTGAAGATCGACGAAGGCTACCAGGACAAGAAGGACGGCAAGGACGACAACGCCACCCTGACTCTGCGGGACACCGAGATCAAGGGCAACACCGCCCTCAACGGCGGCGGCATCTTCAACAACAAGGGCAAGGTCACCCTGACCGACACCCGCGTCACCAAGAACACCGCCACCGACCCGTCCAAGAACCACCGCGTCGCCGGCGGCATCCTCAACAACGAAGGCACGGTCAAGCTCGACGACGAGTCCACCGTCACCGACAACGACCCGACCAACTGCGCCGGCACCGTCGAGGACTGCTTCAACTGATCGACGGTCAGCGAACGGATCCGCGCAGCCGTCCGGCCCCCTGCCACCTCGGTGGCAGGGGGGCGGACCGTCGTCAGGTCAGCTCTGGACGAAGACGGCCACGCTGCGCGCCGGCACGGTGAAGGTGCCGCTCGCCGGGTCGAACGAGGCGGTCCGCAGTACCGGGTCAACCGAGTTCCGCAACACCGGGTGCAGGGCCACGCTCGCCCCGCGCAGGCCGGTCACCGTCTGCTCCGCCGCCGCCGGCGTGCCGTTGAAGACCACCGTCACCGACTTCCACTTACCGTCCAGTCCACGGCCGTCCAGGGTCATGGTGAGCACGCCCGGGGTCTCCTGCTCGCCGGAGAGCGGGAAGGCGACCCGCTTCTGCACCTGGTCGGCGGTGGCCAGCCCGAAGACCGGCGACGACCGCCGAACCTCCAGCAGCTCCGCGTACCGGCCGTCGGCCAGGTTGATCGCCGCGCAGTCCGGCACCAGCTTCGGATCGGCCAGCAGCGGCTTCGCGTACGACCACTTGCTCTCGTTGTCCTGTGCCGGGGGGAGACCGGCGCCGAAGCCGTTGCCCTGGGCGCAGTCCCAGCGGATCTGGTTGAACCAGTCACCGGAGTTGAACGAGTTGCGGTCCAGCGACTTGGAGCGCAGCCGCTCCGAGCCGGCCGTCACGAAGCCCGTGCCCTGCCCGAAGGCGGTGGTCGCCAGGGCGAGCACCTGCATCCGGGCCCGGTCATGCGCTGAGGTGCCCTGCGGCAGCTTGTACGCCAGCGCGTCGTACAGGATCTCGTTGTCGTGCGCGTCGACGTAGGTGACCGCCTCGCCCGGCGCGGCGGTGTAGCCGGCCGGCGCGCCGTTGTAGTCCACCTGCGCGCCGGTGACCGTCCTCCCGGAGGAGTCGGTGAACCGGTAGCCGCGCAGGTTGCCGGTCAGCCCGACCTTGATCAGGTCCTGGGAGTGCAGCAGCCGCGCCTTCTGCTCGGCCGCCGACCCGTTGACCGGATCGCCGTTCGGGTCGGTGTACAGCCCGGAGGCGAAGCCCTGGATCCGCGGGTTGCCGTCGAACGGGCCGCCGCCACGGACCGCGTCGCGGAGCCGGTCGTTGAAGGTGCCGATCCCGGTGCCGGCCATGTTGGCCTGGGTGGCCTGCACGAACCGGGCGTCGTCGGCGACCTCGCCGAAGTTCCAGCCCTCGCCGTACAGCAGGATCTTCTTCCCGTCCACGCCGTCGCGCGCCACGGTGAGCTTGTCCAGCGCGGCCCGGACGGCCAGGATGTTCGCCTTCGGGTGGTGGCCCATCAGGTCGAACCGGAAGCCGTCCACCTTGTACTGCCTGGCCCAGGTGACCAGGGAGTCCACCACCAGCTTGCCCATCATGGCGTGCTCGGGCGCGGTGTTGGCGCAGCAGGTCGAGTTGGCGACGCTGCCGTCGGACAGCAGCCGGTGGTAGTAGCCCGGCACCACCTGGTCGAGCACCGACTTGGGGTCGGTGCCGGCGGCGGAGGTGTGGTTGTAGACGACGTCCATCACCACGCGCAGGCCGGCCTGGTTCACCCCGGCGACCATCTGCCGGAACTCCGTGGTCCGCTGCGCCCCGGCCGGGTCGACGGCGTAGCCGCCCTCCGGCACGGTGTAGTGCAGCGGGTCGTACCCCCAGTTGAAGCCGTCCTTCTCGGCCACCGCGGCGACGCACTTCTGCTGCTGGTCGGAGTCCGGCGGCAGCGCGGCCAGGTCGCAGGCGGGCTGCTGCTGGTCGGCCCGCTTCTCGGGGATGGTGGCGAAGTCGAACGCCGGCAGCAGGTGCAGGTAGTTGACCCCCGCGTCGCCGAGTGCCTTGAGGTGCTTCATGCCGGTGGTGTTCGGGTCGGTGAAGGCGAGGTAGGTGCCCCGCCGCCCGGCCGGCACGCTCCCGTCGGCGATGGAGAAGTCGCGGACCGACAGCTCCTGGATCTGCGCCTTCGACGACGGCACCGCGGCCGGCTTGCGCAGCGTGGCCCAGCCGGCCGGGGCCAGCGCCGGGTCGGTCAGGTCGACGATCTGGCTGTGCGTCGAGTCCGGCGCCAGGGCCACCGAGTACGGGTCGTCACCGCGGCGGTGACCACCTTCTGCGCTGCCGGCTGCCAGGCCTCGACCTGGTAGCGGTAGTACTTGCCGGTCCAGCCCTTCGTGCCGCGCACCGACCAGACGCCGGTGCGGTCGTTGCGGCTCATCGACACGGTCTTCGGCTCGGCCGTCGGCGAGTCGAAGAGCTGCAACGCGACCGTACGGGCGGTGGGCGCCCAGACGGCCAGGGTGGGCACCTTGCCGGCGAACGTGGGCCCGAGCTTGGCCGTGGTGGCGGCCCGGTAGACGTCGTCGAGCACGCCCGGGATCTGCACGCCGGTCGCGCCGAGCAGCGTGCCCTCGGCGTCCCGCTCGGTCACCGCGAGCTGCCCACGCAGCGCCGCCGGCACCTTCGCCAGGTCCGCCTGGTCAAGGCTGAAGGCGTGGTAGGCCCACAGGTGCGGGTAGGCCGTCCGCTGGGCCTCGGTGAGCCCGTTGCGCTGCGCCCGCAACGGCAGCGTGATGTACGTCCCGGCCAGCTCACCGTCGGCGATGCTCAGCCCGCCGGTCGGGGCGGCGACCAGGGCGTACCGCTTGCCGTCGGTCGGCCCGGTCTCCCAGGCGACGGTGGACCGGTCGATCCACTGCGCCCTCTGCTTGGTGATGTCGACGTCCTTGGCGACCCCGGAGGAGGTGGCGGGCAGCAGCCGCCCCTTGACCCCGGCGAGCAGCCAGACCTCGTGCCCGGCGGCGGCGAAGTCCAGCCGCTGGTCGTCGGGCTGATCCTTGGTGTCGCCGTTGTGGATGATGTAGCTCAGCCCGGTCGCCCCGGCGGCCAGCGGCACCCGGAAGACCGCGCCGAAGGAGTCGACCTTCTCCGGCTTGAGCGGGCTGCCCCAGTCGGTCGGGTTGGCGGCGCCGTCCCACAGGTGCAGGCCCCAGCCGTCGTAGTTGTTGTCGGCCTTGCGCCAGTGGATGACCGCGGTGCTCTGGTCCACGGCCGGATCGGGCTCGCCGGTGGCGGCCTGCCGGGTCGGGTAGAGCGCGCCGTCGCCCTGCTTGACCCAGACCTCGCCGGTCTGCGTCACGTCGATGGTGCGGTCGTTGCCGACGTCCTTGTTGCCGTTGGAGTCGACCACGAGGAAGCCGACGGACTTGGCGCCGGGCTTCAGCTTGACCCAGGCGAACCGGCCGAACGAGTCCTCACCGGCGAACGGCTGCCCTTTGGGCCACTCGGTGGCGTACGCCGGGTCGATGTCGCCCCAGGTGTAGAGGCCCCAGTCGTCGTACCCGCCGGCCGGGCGCTGGTAGTGCACCACCGCCCAGTCCCGCGAGGCGCTCTGCGCCGGGGTGCCGACCACGCCGGTGGCGCGGGCGCTGGCCACCCGGCCCTTGCCGTCGCGGACCACGGCCTTGTACTCGACCTTCGTCCCCCCGGCCAGTCCGGTCAGGTCGTGGTGGACGGTGTACGGGGCCTTGTGCGCGCTGCCCAGCAGCGTCCACTTGCCACCGGGGACCCTTGCGGCGAAGGTGACGGTGGCCAGCGGGTCGCCGGTGACCTGGGCGGTGGCGGCGGCCTTGGTGGCGACCGGGGCGTCGCCCGGCGCGGTGATGGTGATGCCCGGCGCGGCGCCGGCCTGCGGGATGGCGCGGTCGGCCTTGAGCACCACGGCGGACATCGCCGGCACGGTCAGGCTCAGCTTGCCGTCGGCGGCGGCCGTCGAGGTGGCCGAACCGCCGTAGACGCCGGCGAAGGTGGCGCCGGCCGACCAGGTGTCCACGGAGACAGTCTGCGCGGTGGCGGCGTTGTTGACCGCCACGACGTACTCGGTGCGGTCGGACGGCAGGATCCGGGAGAAGGCGAAGACGCCCGGCCCGTCGGCCGCGTACCGGGTGACCTGGACGCCGTCCCGCAGCGCCGGGTGGGCCTGCCGCAGCTCGCCCAGCTTCGCGATGGTGCGGTACAGCGGGTGGCTCTTGTCGTACTGGTCGCTGGCGTGGGTGCGGGTGGTGCCGATCAGGTCGTCGTCGAGGTAGTCCGCCGTCTCGCTGGCGAACATGTCCTGCCGGGCGTCCTTGTCCCCGCCCGGGCCGGTGAAGCCCTGCTCGTCGCCGGAGTAGACGACCGGCTGGCCGCGGGTGAGGAACATCAGCTGGTGGGCGAGCTGGTCGCGGCGCAGCTGGCTGGCGTCGTCGCCGCCGGTCGCGGCGATGAACGAGCCGATCCGGCCCATGTCGTGGTTGCCGAGGAAGGTGGTCAGCCGGTTGGCGTCGGTGTCCCGGGCGGCGTAGAGGTCGTCCCGGGCGTACATGTCGGCGAGCGCCTTGGCGGAGCCGTCGGCGGCGGTGTAGCCGCGGGCGGCCTCCTGGAAGGAGAAGTCGAGGGTGGCGGGCAGACCGCCCTGCCGGACGTACGTCGACTCGATCTCCTGGTCGGCGCTGTAGACCTCGCCGAACATGAAGAAGTCCTTCTTGCCGGCCTGCTCGGCGGCCCGCTCGATGCCCTGACTGAACTGCGGCCAGAAGTCGAGGTTGGCGTGCTTGACGGTGTCCAGCCGGAAGCCGTCGACGCCGGTGCTGCCGATCCAGTCGCCGTAGACCTTGGTCAGCCCGCGCACCACCTCGGGACGCTCGGTCCACAGGTCGTCCAGGCCGAAGAAGTCGCCGTACTCGCTGTTCTCGCCCGCGAAGGTCGAGTCACCGCGGTTGTGGTACATGGTCGGGTCGTTCAGCCAGGCCGGGACCTTGACCTTCGCGTCCGCCGCGCTGGCGAACGTCGGCGTGTACGGGAACGACGTCAGGTCGACCTTCGGGAAGTCCCGGGTGCCGTCGGCGTAGTTGCGGTCCTCGAAGGCCCGCCCCTGCGCATCCTGGTAGGGCGCGGTCTTCTTGTCGACGTACGCGTACCTGTCCTCGGCGTACCTGATGACGTCGGCGGTGTGGTTGACGATGACGTCGAGGTAGACCTTGATGCCCCGCTGGTGGGCGAGCGTGACCAGCCGCTTCAGCTCCTCGTTGGTGCCGAAGTGCGGGTCGACCTGGGTGAAGTCGGTGATCCAGTAGCCGTGGTACCCGGCGGAGACGTCCGCGCCGGTGCCCTGCACGGGCCGGTTCTTGAAGATCGGGGCGAGCCAGATGGCCGTGGTGCCGAGCCCCTCGATGTAGTCGAGCTTGTTGATGACGCCCTTGAGGTCGCCGCCGTGGTAGAAGCCCTTGTCCTTCGGGTCGAGCCCGGTGCTCAGCCGGTCACCGGTGAGGCCGCCGGTGTCGTTGCGCTGGTCGCCGTTGGCGAAGCGGTCCGGCAGGACGAAGTAGAACTGGTCGGCCTGCGCGCTGTTGGCGCCGGCCTTGAGCAGGGCCTCGGCGGACGGTTCCTGGCGCCACTGCGCCGCGCCGGCGGCCGCGAGGAGGTCGGCGCGGGAGGAGCCGTCGGTGGCGTCGGCGCCCAGTTGGTGAACGGCGACCGGCACGCCGACGAGGGCGAGGGTGAGGGTGGAAACCAAGGCGAGCAGGGCGTTGCGGGATATCGGCGGGGGTTTCATCGACGGCCTTCCTCTGGTCGCTGATTCGCCCGCACGCTAGCCCTTGCCGAAACATTCTGCAATACCTTGCAAACCAAGTCGCAACAAAGCAGTCACCTTGCGAAACGGAGCATCGACCGGGCCGCCCGGGACCATTGCGGACGGTGATCAGGATGCGGCCACCATCGGCCGGCGACGTGGACCGCGCGCCGGCTCAGAAGCCGGAGCAGCGCGAGTCGTTGACGGTGCAGAGTTCCGGGCGGGTCGTGCGGGTGTTCTCGACCTGGAACTGCAACGGCACCGACCTTCCGGGCGCCAGGTCAGCCCCACTCCGGTACGTCAGGACGCCGTCGGACACGCGGCCACTTCCCCCCTCCGCACCGGCCACCCAGAACCCGACTATCCGTCCCTCGGGGAACGCCAGCCGCACCGTCCAGCCGCGGGCCGTCGAGCCGGCGTTGACGATCAGCACCTCACCCAGGAAACCGCCGTCCCAGGTGTTGGCCACCCCGTATCGCCCGGTCACCGACGGGCGCACCGGGGGTGGGGTCGGCCGTTCGGTGCCCCCACCACCACCCGCGCGCGCCGACGCGCTCGACGTCGGCCGGCCGGTGCTCGGCAGGACGGTCGACCGTGGCGACAGACCGGGCACCGCCGGCGGGGTCCTGGTCGACGCCGCGCGGGACGGTGTGCCAGGTGGCAGGCCGGGCAGCGGGACGGTGGCGACCGGCGGACCCGGCCGGGCATCGATGTACGGCCGCCGCCCGCGGGTCGAGGCCAGCGCGAGGACCAGCAACACCACCATCACGATCACGCCGATCGACACCACGATCCAGGGCGAGGAGGCGATCGCGGTACTGGCGCCGGGCAATGGCCGGGTGCGACGCGTGCCGGACATGGCCCCTCCCCTGTCGATCCCGTCGAGTGAGCGTAGCGATCGGGACCAATGCCGGAAAGTGCCCGGTCCCGGGCAGGGCGTGCGGTCAGCCGATGGTGCACGCGTTGCCGTTGACGGTGCACTGACCTGGCCGATCACCGCTGCCCGTACGACTGAACCGCATCTGCACCACGGCGCTCTGCCCGGCGCCGAGCGGATCGGTGCCGCGCAGCACGAACCAACCGTTGCCCTGCGAGGTCACCGACAGCCCCGAGCCGGAGGACGCCTGGATGCCCTTCACATTGCCGGTGAAGAGCAGCTCCACCCGCCAGTCCTGACCCCGGGCGGACCCGTTGCTGACCGTCAGCCGGGCCTCGAAGTAGTCCCGCCCACTCGCCGTGGCCTGGTAGCGCGCGGCCAGCGCGCCGGTCCGTGGGGCGGCCGCCGTGGCGGGCGCGACGCCGAGGCGGACGGCCGGGCGGAACTGGCCCGCCGCGACGGGGTGCTGCTGGCGGACACGGTCGGCGAGGCGGTGGTGTCGACGGCGATCAGCGGGGCGTCGGTCGCGCGGGGGACGTCGTCGTCTCCGCCACGGTGGGCAGGTAGATCGGCGGCGCCGGCGCCGGCGCCGCCGACTGTCGCTCCGGCCCGCGCAGGGACAGCAGGGCCACGAGCAGCAGGACGGTCAGCAGGCTGACGCCCAGCAGCACCACGACCCAGGGCAGCGACGTCAGTACCCTCGGTACGGACGACGACCCCGACCGTTCGTCGCGCCGAATGCCCATCAGGTCCCGTTTCCTCTCATGATGCTTTGGTGAGCATGTGATTGGATGTCCCGCCTTGCGGTGGGACGGTCCCGGTCTTGCTCGCCGAAGCGATGCCGGGTTGACGCTTCACGGCCACCGGCCCGCCTCGGCGGGTCTTACGGTCGGCTCCACGTCCGGCCACCGGGCCACTCCCGGCGGTGTTCACCTCAGCCGCGAGTGCGGCGAGGTTACGTGCGGCGTTGACGTCTCGGTCGAGGGTCAGGCCGCAGACGGTGCAGTTGTAGGTCCGCTCGGACAGGGTCAGCTTGGTTTTCACCGCGCCGCAACCCGAGCAGGTTTTCGAGGACGGATACCAGCGGTCGGCCACGACCAGTCGGCCGCCGCTCCATCCGGTCTTGTAGGCCAGTTGCCGGCGCAGCTCGGCGAACCCGGCATCGGCGATGCGCCGGGCCAGCCGCCGGTTGCGCAGCATCCCGGCGACGTTGAGGTCTTCGACCACGATGGTGGCGTACTCGCGGGCGAGCCGGGTGGTCAGCTTGTGCAGGCCGTCGCGGCGCAGATGAGCGACCCGGGCGTGCGCCCGGCCGAGCTGGGCGCGGGCCCGCTCCCACCGCTTGGACGGACGTTGGCCGGTGCGCCGATCCGGGCCGACCCGGCGGGACATGCGCCGGGCGAGACGCCGCATCCTGCGGGCCGCGCCATCCAAGTGGCGGGGGTTGGGCACCAACTCGCCGGTGGACAGCACGGCGAGGTTGATGACCCCAACGTCCACGCCGACCGTCGCCTGTGGCTGTGCCGGCGCGCGTTCACGGCGGTCGACGTCGACGCAGAACGCCACGAACCAGCGGCCACCGTCGCGGCGCACCGTCGCTGACACGATCCGGGCGGTGCCCGCCTCCAGCCGGCGGGCGAGCTTACGGGCGGACTCGTGCAGCTTCAACCGGCCCAGCCGGGGCAACACCACATGCCTACGGTCCGGCTCGACACGGATGGCCCCGGTGGTGAACCGCACCGACGGAGTCGAGCGGCGCCGGGACTTGAACCGCGGGAACCCCACCCGGCGTCCGACACGCTTGCCGGTGCGGGAATCGGACCAGTTCTTCAACGCCCTGGCCAACGCGTCCAGACCGGTGTTGAACGCCTCCTTCGAACACTCCGTCCACCACGGCGCCACGTCAGCCTTCGCGGCGTTCCACGCCTTACGAAGCGCCGGCAGCGACCAGCCCGCAGCAGGGGTCAGCTCGACGTCGGTGATGCCGTAAGTGCGCTCGGCGGCCCGCTGGTCCATGACCGCCTTGACCCGGGCAAGCGCCCAGTTGTGCGCCACCCGCGCTGCCCCCGCGTGAGCCAGCACCGCCCGTTGCTGCGTAGGGGTCAGGTCGAGCGCGAAGCGGTACGCCTGCATTGCCCTCACGCTGGCTCGTCCCCGGTAGCGGCTTCGACCGCCCGGCGGACGCGGTCCGCGACGTCCCACCGCCGGTAGAGGTGAGCGCGCAGCGAGGTGAGGATCTCCGTCACGTCCCGCACCAGGTCGCCGTCGACCTCGGGCGGCTCGACCACGAGCAGCCGGCGACCCTGCGCAGCCAGAGCGGCTTCGACGTACTCGGCGCCGAAGCGGACGAACCGGTCCCGGTGCTCCACCACGATCGTCGTCACGGCGGGGTCACGCAGGATCAGCTGGCCAACCCGGCGAGCCGGGACCGGCAGCTTACCTTCCCGAAACCACCGATACGTCCCGACTTGGTGCACACCCTCCCGCTCAGCCCACTGCTTCAAATTCACTAACGCCTCATAACGCCACATTAGACCCAAGCTGCTGACCGCCCCCTTGCCCGAGCCGACGCGCCAGCGTAGCCAGCCTGATCGGGCGGGGACAGCGGGCCCACCCCGATCCGGCCGTCCGGCGGGCGGGAGGCGGAAAACGGCTGGCCGGCAGGCGGCGGTTCGGGTCTACTCACGACCGTGCCCGCGCTGATCCCCGCCGAACGGGTGCCCGCCGGCTTCCTCGCCGCCACGGCCCGTTCCTGAGCGGGCCGATCGTCCGGTCAGGCGGTGCGGATGACGGTGCAGATGGCCGGGCCGTCCTCGGTGGCCCGCAGCAGGTAGCGGTAGCGCTCGCCCGGCACCGCGTGGCCCTGGCTGTCCAGGAACTCCCACCGCACCGCCACCTCGGTGAGCAGCGCGGAGACCTGCTGCACGTCCTCGAACTGCGCGTTCGCCGCGACGAGTTGGCGCTCCTGATAATCCGGGGCCGCGCCGACGAAGGAGAGCGCCACCGCGGCCGGCGAGGTGAACGAGAAGCTGTAGGTGTCCGCGACCACCAGCCCGGGCAGGGCGTGGCAGCCGGCGATGGCGGGCACGTCGCCGGCGGTCAACGCCACGCCGTACCGGTCGAAGAAGTCGGTGAGCGTGTCGAGATCCGTCGAGGCCTTCACGTCGCTCTCAATTGCCGCGCACGCGCCACGGCAAACCTGGTCAGCGCGGCGGAATGCGTACCTCGATCTCGGCGCCGAGTTGCGCGCCACCGGTGAGGTCGAGGTCGTCGCCGCTCCAGAACCGCCCCGGGTCGTACCAGTTGGGACGGCGGCCGGCGGGCAGCAGCCCCATCGCCTCGTACGTCACCGCCACCACCTCGGCGCAGTACGCCGTCTCCAGCGCCCGGTCGCGCACCGGCACCCCGCCACCGTCCGGCGTGGAGGGTGTTCGGCGGCGCAGGTTGGGCACCCGCCCCCGGGCCCAGCGCCAGGCGAGCTGCGCGGTGGACGGGAAGGGAGTGCCGTCGAGGCGGGCGACGGTCCGCAGCACCGCCTCCTCCATCGCGGCGGCGGCCGGCGGTTCGAGCTGGCGCAGCCAGGCGCGCTGCCCGTACCGGTTCGCCCAGACGCAGACCGCGTCCCGCAGGTCGTGCAGCTGGACGCCGCGCTGATGGGTGCCGGTCCACATGTCCGGCAGGGAGCGGCCCAGCTCGGCGTGCCACATCAGCGGCGGCATGTCGTCGAGCACGACGGCCATCCCGACGTGGTTCACCGGGCTGTTGGTGGTGAACTGGATCGCGCGGTCGGGGACGCTGCGGCCGCGGAACACCCACACGTCACCGGTCCGGGTCAGCTCCACGGCCTCGTCCAGACTGATGCTCATGGACGACTACCCTATGCGGATGCGGCAACGGATGCGGTGGTGGAAGGTGCTCGGACTGGCCGGCCTCGCCGGCGTCGCGGCGTCCGGGGTGGTCATCGCCCGGGCGGAGCGGCGGCGACGGACGTACACCCCGGAGGAGGTCCGGGACCGGCTGCGCGAGCGGCACGCGAAGGCCGCGGGGGCCGCGACGCCGGCCGACGACCGGCCCTGACCCGGCGCCCGCGCCGCTTACCCGCCGTCGGGGGCCGTCCGGCGCGTCGCCGCGTCGAGCGCCTCGGCGGTACGACCAACCACCGCGCCGCCGTCGTCCAGCAACAGGATCGGGCGCTGGATCAGCTCCGGGTGGGCGACCATCGCCGCGATCCAGCGGGGCTCCTCGGCGTCGTCGCGCGGCCAGTCGGCAATCCCCTGGGCGACCGCGGCCGGCTCACCGGTCCGGCAGATGTCCCACGCGCGGGCGCCGAGCCGGCGTAGCACCTCGGTCAGCTCGGCCTCGCTCGGCGGCTGGTCCAGGTACGCCCGCAGCCGGTACGGCACCCGCGCCTCGTCGAGGGTGGCCCGGGCGGCGGCGCACTTCGAGCAGGCCGGGTTGTGCCAGATCTCCATGACCGACATGGTGGCAGACGCTGCATCCCGTCCACACCCGACGTCGGGCGCCGAGCGCGAGATCCCTTCTCGCGCCCACCCGCGACTGGACGCCGACCGGCCGCCCGGAGCTCCTATCTGCCACTGTGCGGATCCGTGCCGGTCGAGCCCGGCGGGTCGTCGGGCGGTCCGTGGGCGCTTGAGGGCGACCTGGGCGGGCTGTCTGGTTCCGGTGGGACGTTCTGTGTCTGATGTCCGGTTCATGGCCGGCGTCCCGTGCACCCGGCGGTGGAATGGCCGGCGGGGTCGGGGCGTTGAAGATGGCATGCCACCGCGGGTCTGCCCCGGTGGTGAGGGCCCGGAGCCCAGGCCGCGGGAACACCCGGCCGCCCGGCCCGGTTACATCCCCCGGAACCCCGGCCTTCCAGCCGGAACCCCGGGAGCCCGTGAGCGTGGTGGAATGCCTGGCCGGCCCGGGTCGTTACACCCCCGGACGCCCGAGCAGGCCACTGCCGCCGGGCCGATCCCCTTCAAGACTTCCCCTTTTTTTGCGCGGCGCGACCGCACCCCCCGTGCGGTGTCGTGCACACCCCCAAGCAGAGGAGCACGCCAACATGCGTACCGATCTGATCCGTAAGACCGCCCTGACCGCCGCCGGTCTCGCCGCCACCGCCGGTGGCATCGCCGGCCCCGCCATCGCCGCCCACGCCGCCGAGGCCAAGCCGACCGCGCAGGTCCAGACCGACCGCAAGCACGGCGGTGAGCGGGAACTCAACGTCCGCTACCAGGCCCAGCCCAACTTCTACTACTGCGGCCCCGCCGCCACCCGCAACGCCCTGTCCGTGCAGGGCAAGGCCATCGACGTCGACGCCATGGCCAAGGAAATGGGCACCACCGAGGCCGGCACCAACAGCGTCAACGACATCACCCCGGTCCTGAACAAGGAAACCGGTAAGGACGTCTACCACAGCGTCGAAATCCGCGACCCGAAGGCCGACGGCAAGCAGACCGACAAGCTGCGCACCGACATCGTCCACACCGTCGATGAGGGCCGCGCCGTGGTCGCCAACATCGCCGGCACCGCCGTCGACACCGACGGCAACACCCACTCCTTCGAGGGCGGGCACTACATCAGCGTCGTGGGCTACCGCGACGGCGGCCACACGGCGACCATCGCCGACTCGGCCGACCCGAACATGGCCTCCTACCGGATGAGCGTGGACAACCTCGCCGACTGGATCGCCACCCGCGGCTACACCGCCTCCTGACCCAACCAGCACCAACCCGAAAGGGCCGACCCCCACCCGGGGGCCGGCCCTTTCGTCGTATCCGAGCGCCGGGTCAGCGGTCGCTGCCGGCGCGGACCGGCTCGGCCTCGTCGGCCGCCTCCGCCGGGCCGAGCCGATGGGCCCGGCGGCGCAGCCACCAGGTGCTGGCCAGCCCGGCGAGGATCGCGACGACGAGACCGGCCCAGGAGATGTCCTTGAGCCAGTGCTCGGCCGCCCGGCCCACGCTGAAGAGCAGGTAGGTGGTGCCGAAGGCCCAGACCAGGCCGCCGGCCGCGTTCGCCACCAGGAACCGGCGGTACGGCACGTGCAGCGCGCCGGCCAGCGGGCCGGCGAGGATCCGCAGCAGCGCCACGAAGCGGCCGAAGAAGACCGCCCAGACACCGTGCCGGGCGAAGCTCTGTTCGGCGCGGGCGATCTGCGCGGGGCCGAGATGTCGGGGGAAGCGCCGGCCGAGCCGGGCCAGCAGCGGACGCCCACCCCGGCGGCCCACCGCGTACCCGACCGAGTCGCCGACGATGGCGCCGGCAGCCGCGGCGGTGGCGACCCACTCCGGCTCGACCACGCCCGCCGCGGCGAGCAGGGCGGAGCTGACCAGGACGATCTCGCCGGGCAGCGGCACGCCCATGCTCTCCACGCCGATCACCCCGGCGACGATCAGGTAGACCAGGCCCGGCGGCAGCGCCGAGAGCCAGTGCTGTACGTCGACCACCCGCCACCCCTTCCGGTCCGACCCCGAACCCTACCCGCGCCGCGGCGTCCGAGCCGCCCGCTCAAGGACGGACCGCCCGTCGGGGCCGGCGCCCGTCGACAGACGGCCCGAGGAGCCCTCCCCCTGGCCGTCCGCGAGGCTGGGCGGGCGTCAGCCGGCGATCGGGGCGAGGAACTCGAGGCGGTTGCCGTGCGGGTCGTGGGTGTGGAGACGGCGTAGAACGCCCGGGACGCGGCCTCGGAGCCGGGTGGGCAGGCGAGCAGGACGTGATGGATCATGGTGGCACGTCCTCGTCCCGAACCGTGGCACGAGGTTGCATCAATAGCAAGACGGACGTACGGTTTTATTGGAAGCGAGAATCGGCGGTAAGTGTCACCTAACCCGGGCGTCCCCCCGGCCGGTGCGACAGACTGCTCAGGACTACTCACGGTCGCTGGTGTGAAGGAGTACGACGTGGCGAGCCTCGACACCTTCGGTGCGAAGACCCAGCTACGCGTCGGAGACGCGAGCTACGAGATTTTCAAGGTCGACAAGGTGGAGGGCCACGACCGGCTGCCCTACAGCTTGAAGATCCTCCTGGAGAACCTGCTGCGGACCGAGGACGGCGCGAACATCACCGCCGACCACATCCGCGAGCTCGGCGGCTGGGACCCCACCGCCGCCCCGAGCGTGGAGATCCAGTTCACCCCGGCGCGGGTGCTCATGCAGGACTTCACCGGCGTGCCCTGCGTGGTCGACCTGGCCACCATGCGCGAAGCCGTCCGGGACCTGGGCGGCGACGCCACCAAGGTGAACCCGCTCGCCCCGGCCGAGCTGGTCATCGACCACTCCGTCATCGCCGACCTGTTCGGCCGCGAGGACGCCTTCCAGCGCAACGTCGACCTGGAGTACGAGCGCAACAAGGAGCGCTACCAGTTCCTGCGCTGGGGCCAGACCGCGTTCAACGAGTTCAAGGTCGTCCCGCCCGGCACCGGCATCGTGCACCAGGTCAACATCGAGTACCTGGCCCGTACGATCATGGAGCGCAACGGTCAGGCGTACCCGGACACCGTGGTCGGCACCGACTCGCACACCACCATGGTCAACGGCCTGGGCGTGCTGGGCTGGGGCGTCGGCGGCATCGAGGCCGAGGCCGCGATGCTCGGCCAGCCGGTCAGCATGCTGATCCCGCGGGTCGTCGGCTTCAAGCTCTCCGGCGAGATGCCGGCCGGCACCACCGCCACCGACCTGGTGCTCACCATCACCGAGATGCTGCGCAAGCACGGCGTGGTCGGCAAGTTCGTCGAGTTCTACGGCCCCGGCGTGAGCGCCGTGCCGCTGGCCAACCGGGCCACCATCGGCAACATGTCCCCGGAGTACGGCTCCACCGTCGCGATCTTCCCGATCGACGCCGAGACCATCCGCTACCTGCAGCTGACCGGCCGCGACCCGCAGCAGGTCGCGCTCGTCGAGGCGTACGCCAAGGAGCAGGGCCTCTGGCACGACCCGAACCGCGAGCCGGAGTACTCGGAGCGCCTGGAGCTGGACCTCGGCACCATCGAACCGTCCCTGGCCGGCCCGAAGCGCCCCCAGGACCGGGTGCCGCTGGGCAGCGCCAAGACGCTGTTCCGCGGCGCGCTGACCGACTACGTGGCGGACGACTCCGCCGGTGAGCGCGACCTCAAACCGGGCGTCGCCCGCGAGCAGCTGCCGCGCGGCGCCAACGGCCCGGCCGACGAGGCCAGCGCCGAGTCCTTCCCGGCCAGCGATCCGCCGGCCAACGAGTTCAGCGACCCGGCCGACGAGCCGCGCGACCTGGAGACCGCCGCGGCCGGCGCCGGCGGGCGCGCCACCAACCCGATCCGGGTGACCAGCGCCGACGGCGTCGAGTACGAGCTGGACCACGGCGCCGTGGTGATCGCCGCGATCACCTCCTGCACCAACACCTCCAACCCGCAGGTGATGATCGGCGCCGCGCTGCTCGCCCGCAACGCGGTCGACAAGGGCCTGACCCGCAAGCCGTGGGTGAAGACCACCCTGGCGCCCGGCTCCAAGGTCGTCATGGACTACTACGAGCGCGCCGGCCTCACGCCGTACCTGGACAAGCTCGGCTTCAACCTGGTCGGCTACGGCTGCACCACCTGCATCGGCAACTCCGGCCCGCTGCCGGAGGAGGTCTCCGCCGCGGTCAACGAGGGCGACCTCGCCGTCGTCTCCGTGCTCTCCGGCAACCGGAACTTCGAGGGCCGGATCAACCCGGACGTCAAGATGAACTACCTGGCGTCCCCGCCGCTGGTGGTCGCGTACGCGCTGGCCGGCACGATGGACATCGACCTGGCCAACGAGCCGCTCGGCGAGGACAGCCAGGGCGACCCGGTCTTCCTGCGCGACATCTGGCCGAACAGCGCCGAGATCCAGGACGTCATCGCCCAGGCGATCGGCGCCACCGGGTTCAGCGCCGCGTACGCCGACGTCTTCGCCGGTGACGAGCGCTGGCAGTCGCTGCCGACCCCGACCGGCGACACCTTCGCCTGGGCGGGCGACAGCACCTACGTCCGCAAGCCCCCGTACTTCGAGGGCATGGGGCGCCTGCCGGCGCCTGTTTCCGATATCGGTCCAGCGCGGGTGCTGCCAAGCTCGGCGACTCGGTGACCACCGACCACATCTCCCCGGCCGGCTCGATCAAGGCCGACTCCCCGGCCGGGAAGTACCTCGCCGAGCACGGCGTGCCGCGCCACGAGTTCAACTCGTACGGCTCCCGGCGGGGCAACCACGAGGTGATGATCCGGGGCACCTTCGCCAACATCCGGCTGCGCAACCAGCTCGTCCCGGGGGTGGAGGGCGGCTTCACCGTCAACCACCTGACCGGCGAGCAGACGTCGATCTACGACGCCTCCATGGCGTACCAGGAGGCGGGCGTCCCGCTGGTCATCCTGGCCGGCAAGGAGTACGGCTCCGGCTCGTCGCGCGACTGGGCGGCCAAGGGCACGATGCTGCTCGGCGTCCGGGCGGTCATCGCCGAGTCGTACGAGCGGATCCACCGCTCGAACCTGATCGGCATGGGCGTCCTGCCGCTGCAGTTCCCGGTGGACACCACCGCGGAGTCGCTCGGCCTGACCGGCACGGAGACCTTCTCCATCGCCGGGGTGACCGCGCTGAACGACGGCGACACCCCGCGCACGGTGAAGGTCACCACCGACACCGGCGTGGAGTTCGACGCCGTGGTCCGGATCGACACCCCCGGTGAGGCGGACTACTACCGGCACGGCGGCATCCTGCAGTACGTGCTGCGTCGCATGATCGCCAGCTGACGTACCAGCGAAGAGGGCCCCTTCCCGCGACCGCGGGGAGGGGCCCTTCGGCGTCCGGAGGGTCAGTCGACGGCCCGGCGGCGGGCCTCGCGGGTCTTCATGGCGTGCTCCAGCAGCGTGATGAGCACCTCCTTGCTCGACTCCCGCTGCCGGGCGTCGCAGAGCACCACCGGCACCCCGGGGTCGAGGTTGAGCGCCGCCTGCACCTCGTCCAGCCGGTGCTGCCGGGCGCCCTCGAAGCAGTTCACCGCCACCACGAAGGGCGTGCCCCGGCCCTCGAAGTAGTCGATCGACGGGAAGCAGTCGGCCAGCCGGCGGGTGTCGGCGAGCACCACCGCCCCGATGGCGCCCAGCGCCAACTCGTCCCAGACGAACCAGAACCGGTCCTGGCCGGGGGTGCCGAAGACGTAGAGCACCAGGTCGTCGCTGATGGTGATCCGACCGAAGTCCATCGCGACCGTGGTGGTGCCCTTCTCCTCCACGCCGGAGAGGTCGTCGATCCCCACCCCCGTCTCGGTCAGCACCTCCTCCGTCCGCAGCGGACGGGTCTCGCTGACCGCGCCGACCATGGTGGTCTTGCCCACGCCGAAACCACCGGCGATCAGGATCTTGATCGCGGTGGGCAGCGGGGCCACTCCCGCCGGCCGCTCAGAGGGCCCGAAGTCCATTGATAACCGCCTCGAAAACGCTGTCGTCGGGAAGGCCGGCGGTGGTGGCGCGCGGCTCACGGACCTGCACCAGGTTGCGGGCCACCAGGTCGCCGAGGAGGACTCGGACGGTGCCCACCGGCAGGTCGAGGTGGGCGGCGATCTCCGCCACGGACTGCATCCGCTGGCAGAGGCCGACGATGGCCACGTGCTCGGGGCCCAGCCCCGACTCCGACGCCACGTCGGCCCGGGTCGCCATCACCAGGGAGATCAGGTCGAACGTGCCGGTGACCGGGCGGGCCCGGCCCCGGGTGACCGCGTACGGGCGCACCACCGGGCCCGCGTGGTCGTCCACCCACTCCTGCTCCGCGGAGTCCCCCTGGACGGTCATCGCGCCGGGGTCTCTCCGGTCGGCTGCTCGGGCCCTCGGGTCGGCGAGGCGACGAATCTCCCGACCCGGGTGACCAGCATCGCCATCTCGTACGCGATCAGGCCCACGTCGGCGTCCTCGGAGGCCAGCACCGCCAGGCAGGCGTTGCGGCCGGCCGCCGTGACGAACAGGAACGACGACTGCATCTCGATGATGGTCTGCTGCACCTGGCCACCGCCGAACCGCTTGCCCGCACCCCGGGCCAGGCTCTGGATGCCGGCCGCCATCGCCGCCAGATGCTCGCCGTCGTCCCGACTCAGGCCTTGTGAGGAGGCCATCAGCAGGCCGTCGGTGGAGAGCGCCACGGCGTGTTCCGCCTGCTTCACCCGGCCGACCAGATCATCCAGCAACCACGTCAGGTCCGCGCTCGAAGCCGTCTTCTGCGCCACTCGTCGTCCTCTTCTCCCCCGGCTGGTGTCGCCGTGCTCGCTCCGCCGTACCGGCCGTATCGGGCCGGACCGACGTCGTCCTCAGGTCGCCTGTTCGTCCGCGGTGTCCGGCGCGCTCTCGGACCCGCGCGTCGCACCGCCGAGCAGCCGCGCCGCGTCCGTCCGGCCGCGTCGGGTGCCGCTCTGGTAGGAGCTCATCATCCGGCGCACCTGCTCCGGCGGGCGTACCGTGTCGTCGTCCGAGTCAGCGTCCGAAGCGGACGGTTCGTCACGCAGCTCCGGCACGATGCTCGCCTGCCGTACCCGCACCGGCAGCCCGGAGTCCGTCCGGGCCGACTCGGGGCCGGCCGTGGCGACCGGTGCGGGATCGGCCGCCACCGGTGCGGCGGCGTCCCCGGTGGGCCGCGCGGTCGTCACCGGCAGCCCGGTCGGGTAGGTCGACCGTCCAGCCCCGGCAGGCCGGTCCGCCGCCGGGCACGCGTCGGCAGCCCCGTCTCCGGGACCGCGGGCTCGTCCGGCCCGGCCGCGACGCGACCGGGTACCGGGTCCGTCTCGGCCGGCACGTCGTCCGCGGCGTCATCCGGACGCCCGTCCTCCGGCGTGCTCGGCGGGGCGGCTCCACCAGCGCCACCGGGCTGGCCGGCTGCTCGCCGGTCGGCTCGGACCGTCCCGTCCCGGCGCCGACCGCGACCGGCCCGCCGGTCCCCGAGCCTGCCCGGAACCCGCCCGAGGTGACCGGGTCGGGGCCGTCGTCGGTGACCAGGTCGAGCGGGATCAGCACCACCGCCGTGGTCCCGCCGTACGCGGACTCCTTGAGCTGCACCCGCACGCCGTGCCGCTCGGTGAGCCGGCTGACCACGTAGAGGCCGAGCCGGGCGGCGTTGGCGAGGTTCAGTTCGGACCGGTCGACGATCCGGTGGTTGGCGGCGGCGAGGTCCTCGTCGGTCATGCCGAGGCCGCGGTCCTCGATCTCGATGGCGAACCCGTTGGCCACCACCTGGCCGCGCACCTCGACTGTGGTGTGCGGGGGCGAGAACGACAGTCCGTTCTCGATCAACTCGGCCAGCAGGTGGATGACGTCACCGACGGCCCGGCCGGCGAGCGACACCGGGCCCAACGGCAGCACGTTCACCCGGGTGTAGTCCTCGACCTCGGCCACCGCGCCGCGGACCACGTCGACCATCGGCACGTTGCGGCGCCAGGACCGGCCGGGGGTGGAGCCGGAGAGCACGATCAGGTTCTCGGCGTTGCGCCGCATCCGGGTGGCCAGGTGGTCGACCCGGAACAGGTCCTCCAGCTCCTCGGCGTCGTGCTCGCGGCGCTCCATCGCGTCGAGCAGGGTGAGCTGGCGGTGCACCAGGGCCTGGGTGCGCCGGGCCAGGCTGAGGAACACCTCGCGGACGCTGCGGCGCAGCTCGGCCTGCTCGACGGCGGTCCGGATCGCGGTCTCCTGCACCGCGTTGAAGGCCTTGCCCACCTGACCGATCTCGTCGTCGCCGAACTCCAGCGGCGGCGCCTCCCGGGCGACGTCGACCTCCTCGCCCCGGCCCAGCCGCTCCACCACGCCGGGCAGCCGCTCGTTGGCCAGCCGGAACGCGGCCTCACGCAGCCGTTCGAGCTGCCGGACCAGCGATCGGGCGGTGGTGATCGACACCACGATGGACGCGATGACGGCGAGCAGGCCGAGGCCGGCCGCCAGCACCAGCCGCACGATCACCATGACGGCGACCGGGGTCGCCCGGGACACGATGTCCTCACCGCCGGCGAGAATGACCTTGCGCAGGTCCTCCATCGCCTGCGGGGCGGCGACCTGCCACGCGGGCGCCGACACGGGTGGCCTGATCTCGCTGCCCTTGGCCGCCAGCACCCGGTCCTCCAGGCCGCGCAGCTGCCGGAACGCGACGCCGTCGATCATCGTCTGGTAGCGGTCCCGGTCTGTCGAGGACAGGTCGTTCCCGGTGCGTCCGGCGAGGTAGCGCTGCGCACCGACCAGCCGGGCGAAGGTGGTCTGCTCGGCCACGGTCATCCGGTTGGCCGCCAGGACGCCCGTCAGCAGCGCGTCCTCCTGCGACAGCAGCTCCCGGGCCCGGTTGAGGTCGATCAGCGCGGCGGTGTCCCGGGCGATCTGGTCGTCGTCCAGACCGCTGAGCGCGTCGAAGACCCCGAAGATCGCGTCGATCGCCTCGTTGTACGCGGCCAGCGTCGCGGTCCGGTCGATGGTCCGCCGCCCCACCTCGGCCCGGATGTCGCCGAGCTGCTCGACCTCCGTCCGGAGCGCGGCGATCCGCTGTTCGAGCTGCTCGCTCGCCGGCAGCTCGGTCCGCCAGTCCTGGGTGGACCGCCACAGCGCGGTGGCCGTCTCGTCGGTCCGCTGCCGCTGCGCGCCCAGCTCCTTGAGCTGGTCCGGGTCGGGCTGGCCCAGGTACGACAGCGAAAGCCGCCGCTCGTTCTGCAGCTGGAGCAGCAGCGGATCGCTCGGCTCGAAGACCCGCGCGTTGAGCGTCTGGACGCCGAGCAGATTGAAGCCGTCCCGTACGGTCACCCACGCCGCGAAGGCCCACAGGGCGATCAGCGACACGAGCAGGGCGATGACTTTGGTACGGAGATTCGTACTGCGGGAACCCATCACACCGTCCTGGCCGGGTATTCGAATCACGTGCCCGAGATGAGTCGTCGACGATCCGATCGACCCCGGCGCACGCTAGCAGTGTCCAGAAGCTGACTCAAGCGATGCTGATCATGGCAGGGTACCGAGGGGTGCCGCGTCGCCTGTTGCGTCGCCGGTCCACAGCGCCGCGAGCACCGCCGCGCGCACGATCAACGTCGGTCGGTACAGGTCCTTGTCGTGCCACAACGCCGGCTCGCCGTCCCGGCCGTCCAGTTCGGACAATCGGTGGCGGCCGGCGGCGACCGCCGCCTCGGACGAGCGGTCGGTGGCCAGCAGGGCCAGCAGGGCGTACGCGGTCTCCTCCGCGGTGCCGGCCCACCGTCCCCAGGAGCCGTCCGGCCGCTGGGTGTCCAGCAGCCAGTCGGTGGCCCGCCCGACGGCGGTTCGCGCCCCGGCGCTCCCGGCGTGGTCACTCAGGGCGAGCACGGCACAGTACGTGGCGTAGTAGGGCGAGGCGTGCCACCGGTCGCACCACCGCCCGTCGGCCTGCTGTCCGGCGACCAGCCAGGCGGCGACCCGGTCCGCCGCGCCCGCCGCGCGGGGCTGGACGGCCGTCCCGCCGTGCGTGAGGTGGTGCCCGAGGGCGTCGAGGACGTGGGCGTTGGTGGTGACCGAGGCCCCGTCCTCCCCGGGCCAGGTGCAGAAGTGGGCGCCGGTGTCGTAGGACCAGAGGCTGGACGGGTCGACCGGCAGGCCCAACCGGGCCAGGGCGTACAGGGTCACCGAGGTGGTGTCGGCGTCGGCCGGCAGGCCGGGCCCGGTGGCGGCGCCAGCCGGCCGACGGCGGCCCGCAGCTCGGCGACCAGCGCGGCCGGCACTGTCGCCGGCACCCCCGCCCGGGCGAGGATGGCGAGCACCCACGCGCGTTCGAAGACGGCGATCGGGGTGGCGCAGGGCACCGGCCCACCCCGGCCGACGTCCCG
>NZ_JAEVHJ010000088.1:0-22426 GCF_016802855.1 Micromonospora sp. ATA51
GTGTGTCTCCCGGCGCACCGATTCTGCGCCGCACGGGATCGGCGTCAAGACCAAGCCGCTGACGCGGTCGACCTCCGGTCGAGCCTTGACCCCGACCCCTTACCGGCGTTTGCCTGCACCGAGCCGGGAATCAGCACAAACCGGTCGCAGCAGTCCGACCAAAAAGGGTTGACACGGCCCCACTCCTTCAGGAATGACAGACCCCCGCGCAACGCCGCCCTCTACCGCATCGCCCTGACCCGATCACGCTGCGACCAACGCACCCGCGACTACCTCGACCGACGCACCGCCCAAGGCCTCACCCGCCGCTAAGCCATCCGCTGCGTCAAACGCTACGTCGCCCGCGAAATCTACAACCTGATCCGACAGCTCAACCCCACCACCGAGTTTCCCCGAACAGCTTGACAAACATAGGGGCATCGGCACCGCCCCGACACCTACGGGACGGATCAGGCGGGCCGCCTGGCGAGCGTGCCGAGGACCGGTAGGGGAAGGTGCATGGTCACCACCCAGTGCGGCACGTCGACGATCTCGGAGATGACGAGGTCGCCGGTCAGGCTGCAGAGCAGGTAGGCGTCGACCGGGGCGATGCCGGTGCGGGCGACCACGATGTCGACCATCCCGCGGGTCGCGTCCCGGGCGCAGCGTTGCAGGTCCGGTCCGATCCCGGTGGTGACGAGCGCGTCTCCGGAACGGTGCCCGGGCCGCGCCTGGAGCACCGGGAACGGCGGAGCGGCGCCCGGCACTACCTCGACCGAGAGTCGGACGACCGACGCGGTCTCGACCCCTGTGCCGCAGACCTCCCCGTCGCCCATGGCCGCGTGGGTGTCACCGAGGGACAACAGCGCACCCTCGACCGCGACCGGCAAAAGGACGGTGGAGCCGCGGGAGAGGTGGCGGATGTCCATGTTCCCCCCGAACCGGGTGGGGGGCACGAGCGAGTGCGGGCCGGGAGTCGCGTGGGCCACGCCGAGGGTGCCGATCATGGGCGTCAGCGGGAGGCACGCGCCGATGTCGACCTCGACCTCGTCGCCACGCACACGGGAGAGCACGAGTCGCGGGTCGGGAAAATCCTCGGCGAGTAGCCCGAAGCCCGGGATGTTGGCAGTCCATCCCCAGTCCTCGAGGGCGATGTCGAGGATGGTGACCTTGAGCCCGTCCCCCGGAGCCGCGCCGCGCACGTAGATCGGCCCCGTGACGGGATTGACCCGGGTGAAGTCGAGGGCGAGTAGGTCGGCGTCTCGCGAACCCGGGTGCAGCTGCCCGCCGGAGGAGTTGGCGAGCTCGACCTCGAGCTCCTGCCCGGACTCGATGTACGCCGCGGGTTCGATCCGGGAGTCCCAGCTCAGATGGTGCCGGTCGCGGCTCAAACGCATGGGCGCTCCCTGTGTCGTATGGGCGGGCGGCTCGTGCCACAGCACGAGGGTGTCACCGACGAAGTCCGTATACAGAATGCGGGATGAGTATGCCGCGGATCCAGCGACTGGGGGAGAGCCACCAGTCCCTCGCCGAGGCGGTCTGCGCCGAACTGCGCAGCCGTATCCTGTCTGGAGCATTGGCTCCCGGTCAGCGCCTGGTCGAGGAGGCGCTGGCGGCCACCTTCGGCGTGTCGCGCAATCCGGTACGCGAGGCGCTGCGTGTGCTGGCCGCCGAGGGCTTGGTCGAGGTCCTCCCGCGCCGAGGGGCGACCGTCTCGCTACTCACCGCCGAGGAGGCGCAGGAGCTCTTCGATCTGCGCCTCGCCGTAGAGGGGGTGGCGGCGCGGATCGCGGCGCGTAAGCGCAACCCGGACGGGCTGCGCCGGCTCGAGGAGGTGCTGGCGCAGGCGCGCGCCAGCACGAGGCGAATGACCTGGATCAGGTGGCGTCCCTCAACACCGCGTTCCACGTGACGGTGGCGCAGGCGGCCGGCAACGCCTACCTCGAGCTCGTCGCCGCGCCGGTGCTGCAGCGTGCTCAGTGGGTCTTCCTGCGGACGGCCGCCAAGCGGGCCCCGCACTCGTGGCGGGAGCACGCAGCCGTGCTGGAGGCGATCACGTCCGGCGACGAGGACGCCGCCGAGGCCGCCGCGCGCAGCCACGTCGCGGCGGCGCAGGAGTCCTTCCTCGCCGCGATTGCGAAGCTACGCACAGGCACTGAGCACTAGGGACGTCGCGCTCGTTACGCATTCGTTACCTTATCCGCCCAGTGCCGTGTGACATACTGTATACAGTCGACGAACTACTGGCAGCCCGCGTCGTCCTACCCCTTGGAGCCCCCATGCGCCTACGGTTGCTGTCTCTCCCCCTCGCGCTGTCCCTCGCACTGCCCGCCGCGGCCTGCTCCACACCCGGCGGTGGTTCCGGCGGGGCCGGGGACGGTACGGTGAAGACCGGCGGGACGGTCGTCTTCGCCCTCTCGGACGAGCCCGACGTGCTGGATCCCACGCTGGCCAACACCTTCGTCGCCCGGGTCGTCTTCACGAGCTTCTGCGAGAAGCTCTACGACGCCGACGACAAACTCAATCTCGTCCCTCAGCTCGCTGCGGAACTGCCAAAGGTGTCCGCCGACGCTCTCACCGTGACCATCCCCCTGCGCAAGGGCGTCACCTTCAATGACGGCACCCCCTTCGACGCCGAGGCGGTGAAGATCTCGCTTGACCGGCACCGGACGCTGAAGGGGTCGGCGCGGGTGAAGGAGCTCGCAGCCGTGAAGACGGTGACGGCACTGGATCCGGCGACGGTGCAGATCACGCTCTCCCGCCCGTTCAGCCCGCTCGGCGCCCAGCTCGCCGACCGGGCTGGACTCATCATGTCGCCAACGGCGCTGAAGAAGCTTGGGGACAAGTTTGGCACCAGCCCGGTCTGCGTCGGCCCGTTCAAGTTCGAGAGCCGCACCTCGGGCAGCGAGATCCGCTTCACCAAGTCGACGAACTACTACGACGCGGACAAGGTGCACCTAAGCGGCGTGACCTATCGGATCGTCTCCGACCCGAACGTCCGCGCCGCGAACCTCCAGTCCGGAGACGTCCAGGCGGCGGAGCGCCTGGCGCCCACCGATGCCCTGCAGCTCAAGTCCAACCCGGACGTCACGCTGCGCGACATCAGCGCCATCGGCTACCAGGGGCTTTCCATCAATGTCGGCAACGTGGCCGGCACCGCCGCGCCGGCCGGCCGGGTCAACACCCCTCTCGGCCGCTCCCCGCAGCTGCGCGAGGCGCTGGAGCTGAGCCTGGACCGCGATGCCATGAACAAGGTGGTGTTCGCCGGGCAGAACGCCGTGGATTGCCTCCCGTTGCCGTTGCAGAGCCGGTTCCGGCCCGCCGACGCCAAGTGCACGCCGTACGACCCGGAGAGGGCACGGCAGATTGTCGAGGCATCCGGCGAGAAGCTGCCAATCCCGGTGAATCTGCTCGTGCCGGCACGGCCCGCCGACCAGAAACTCGCCGAGGTCATCCAGTCGATGGCGAAGAAGGTCGGCTTCGACGTGCGGATCCGCCAGTCGGAGTTCGTCTCCTCGCTCGCCGCGGCGCGCGCCGGTGACTTCGACGCGTTCCTCATCGGGTGGTCCGGGCGCATCGACCCTGACGGCAATCTGGGCGACCTGGTCGGCACCGGCGGGTCGAACAACTTCGGCGGGCTGAGCGACCCCGCGTTTGACGACCTGATCAAGCGCGGGGCGCAGGCGAGCGACGACGCCGAGCGCCAGAAGATCTACACGGAGGCGTTGGCCCGCAACGCGCAGCTGCGTTCGATCATCTACCTCTACCACGAGCGCTGGTTCCTCGGGCTGTCCTCGAAACTCACGGGCGTCGTGTACCCCGGCGACGGAATCGCGCGGTTCAAGACAGCCGCGTTCACCGGCTGACGGACCACGGTTTTAACCGAGGGAGACACCGACGTAAATGGGTCAATTCATTCTCCGGCGTTCGCTCGCCTCGCTGATCGTGCTGTTCCTGGCCAGCATCATGGTCTTCCTCGGCATCCGGGCGCTCCCCGGCGACCCGGCACTGGTGCTAGCGGGCGAGAGCCCGGATGCCGCGACCATCGCCGCGATACGGGAGCAGTTCGGCCTGGACGCCCCGCTGCCCGTGCAGTACGCGAACTACGTCGCACAGACGTTCCAGGGAAACCTGGGGATCTCCACCAAGGACCGCATCCCGGTCGCCGACATCCTGGTCGAGCGCCTGCCCGTCACGCTGGAGCTGACCTCCCTGGCCATTCTCGTGGGCCTGGCCATCGGCGTCTCGGCGGGTATCGCCTCGGCGGTGCGGCGCGGTCGATCGACCGACTACGTCGCGACCGGGCTCGGTCTGTTCGGGCTCTCGGTGCCGCATTTCTGGCTCGGTCTGATCGCGATCCTCGTCTTCGCCGTCAAGCTGCGGGTGCTGCCCGCCTCCGGCTTCGTAGGCCTGGGTGAGGATCCGGTGGAGAACGTTCGCCGAATGGTGCTACCGGCACTCGTGCTCGGCACCGGGCTCTCGGCCGTCATCATGCGCCAGACCCGGTCGGCGCTGCTGGGCCAGCTGTCCGCCGACTACGTGCGCACGGCGCGGTCGAAGGGGCTCAGCCGGAGCCGCGAAATACGCCACGGGTTGCGCAACAGCCTGACCACGGTGGTCACCGTGCTCGGCCTGCAGCTGGGCGCGCTCATCAGCGGGGCGGTGGTGACCGAGCAGATCTTCGTGATCCCGGGATTCGGCAAGCTCACCGTCGATGCCGTGCTGTCCCGCAACTACCCGGTCATCCAGGGCGCCGTATTGGTCACGGTGACCGGCTACGTGGTGGTGAACCTGCTCGTCGACATCACCTACGCGTACCTGAATCCCCGCCTCCGCCTGTCGGGAGCATCGGAATGAGCAATCCTTTCAACCCGCCGACCATCGCCGGCGCGGCGGAGGCCGGTTCACCGGAAGCCGCCGTGCTCGAGCCGGCACGGCGCTGGCGACGGCTGCGCCAGCGGTTCCTGCGCCGCCGGATGGCCATCATCGGGCTCGCCTTCGTGCTTCTGTTCCTGCTGCTCGCCCTCATGGGTCCGCTGGTCGCCGGCGATCCCAGCGAACAGCACTTCGATGCGGTCCTGCAGGGTCCGTCCTTCGCCCATCCCATGGGCACGGACGATCTGGGGCGCGACGTGTTCGCTCGGATAGCGGGAGGCGCGCGGGTATCGCTGCTCGCCGGGGTCTGCTCGACCGCGCTGGCGATGCTCGTCGGGGTGCCCGTCGGACTTGTCGCGGGGTTCTACCGTGGTTGGGTCGATCCGATCATCATGCGGCTCAACGACGTCATGCTGGCGTTCCCCTTCCTGATCTTCGCCGTCGGGCTCGCCGCCATCCTCGGTGCCTCGCTGCGCAACGTCATCATCGCCCTGGCGGTGGCGCAGTTCCCCGCCGTGCTGCGCATCGCCCGCGGCGAGGCGCTCATGCTCCGGGAGCAGGACTTCCTGGCCGGAGCCATCGCCGACGGGACGCGCGACGCCGCGATCATCGCCCGCTACGTGCTGCCCAATTCGCTCAACGCGCTGATCGTCCAGGCGACGGTGGCGATTCCCGCAGCCATCATCGGGGAAGCCACCCTGAGTTTCCTGGGTCTGGGTGTCCAGCCACCGACACCCTCGTGGGGAGTCATGCTCACCCATGCCCAGCCGTACCTTGCCCAGGCACCGCTGCTCGCGCTCTTCCCCGGCCTCGCCATCGCCCTCGTCACCCTCGGGTTCAACCTGCTCGGCGACGGTCTGCGCGACGTACTCGATCCAAGGAGTGGACGTTGAGCCTGCTCGAGGTGGAGCACCTGCGCGTGGAGTTCGCCACGGAGGACGGCGCGGTCATCGCCGTCAAGGACGTCTCGTTCACGCTCGAGGCGGGCGAGATCCTGGCGCTGGTGGGGGAGTCGGGGTGTGGCAAGTCCGTGACCGCCATGTCGATCCCGCGCCTGCTGTCCGGGGATGACCTCACCCTCGGCGGCTCCGTCCGGCTCAACGGCGTCGACCTCGCCGCCCTGTCCGAGCGGCAGATGCAGGAGATCAGGGGCAAGGAGATCTCGGTCGTCTTCCAGGAGCCGATGACGTCGCTCAACCCGGCGTACACGGTGGGGCACCAGATCGGTGAGGTGCTGCGCCGGCACGAGGGCCTGTCCCGGCGGCAGGCCACGGCTCGGGCGATCGACCTGCTGGAGCTCGTGGGGATCCCGGACCCGCGGCGGCGGGTGCAGTCCTTTCCGCACCAGCTCTCCGGCGGGATGCGGCAACGCGTCATGATCGCCATAGCGGTAGCGTGCCAACCCAAGGTGCTCCTCGCCGACGAGCCGACGACCGCCCTCGACGTGACGGTGCAGGCGGGGGTCCTGGACGTCATTCAAAACCTCCGGGACAGCCTCGGCACCGCGGTCATTCTTATCACCCACGACCTCGGTGTTGTCGCGGACGTCGCCGATCGGGTGGTTGTCATGTACTCCGGTCGTCGGGTCGAACAGGCCCCGGTCCAGGCGATCTTCAGCCGGCCGCAGCACCCCTACACGGTCGGGCTCCTCGGGGCGCTGCCCGCCCGGGCGGTTACCCAGGGGGGCAGGCGCCGGCTGACCGAGATCCCGGGCATGGTGCCCCCGCCGACATCCGACCCCGACGAGTGCCAGTTCCACTCCCGCTGCCCGCGAGCGACGAGCGCCTGCACCCTCGAACGCCCGCCGCTGGGCGAAGTTGCCGACGGCCACCTGGTGGCCTGCTATCACCCTGGACCGGGAGGTCACAGTGCACGGTGATGATGACTCCGCAGTCCTTGAGGTCACCGGCCTGAAGAAGCACTACCACAGCGGGTCGAGGTTGCACGGTGGCCGGCACGTGGTCCGCGCCGTCGACGGCGTCGACCTGACCATCGGCGCCGGAGAGGTGCTTGGTCTGGTCGGTGAATCCGGCAGCGGCAAGTCGACGATCGGCAAGTGCGTGGTCCGTCTCACCGTACCTACCGCCGGGACGATGCGCCTGCTGGGCCGGGACATCTCCTCGCTCAGCCGGCGCGAGATGCGACCGCTGCGGCGCGACGTGCACATTGTGTTCCAGGATCCGTACTCTTCCCTGAACCCGCGCATGTCGGTCGGGGAGATCGTCGGGGAGCCGCTGCGCCAGCACGGTGAGGGCACGCGCCGGGAGCGCGACGGGCGCGTGGGGGAGATGCTCGAGCGGGTCGGGTTGCGCCAGCAGATGCGCCTACGCTACCCGCACGAGCTCTCCGGTGGGCAGCGGCAGCGCGTCGCGCTGGCCCGCGCCCTGATCCTGGGACCGCGGCTGGTCGTCGCCGACGAGCCGGTGTCCGCCCTCGACGTCTCGGTGCAGGCATCCATCGTGAACCTGCTCCTGGACCTGCAGCGGGACATGGGATTCTCCTGCCTGTTCATCACCCACGACCTGTCCGTCGTGGAGTTCATCAGCGATCGCGTCGCCGTGATGTACCTGGGACGCATCGTGGAGACGGCGTCGCGTGCGGACCTGTTCAAGGATCCCCAGCATCCCTACACCCAGGCCCTGCTCTCGGCGGCTCCGGTGGCGGACCCCGCGAGCAGCCGCAGATCGAGCAGGATTGTGCTCACCGGTGACGTACCGAGCCCGTCGGCGCCGCCGCCGGGTTGTCCGTTCCACACGCGGTGTCCTGTGGCGGTGCCGCGTTGCTCCACCGAGGTCCCGCCGTTGGTCGGGGTGACCTCGGCGGAGCACCCCGTCGCCTGCCACCTCGTGACGCCGGAGGACGGCGGACCCGACGCGTCACAGGGAGAGGTCACCAGTGTTCACCACCCGTCCTGAACTCGTCGGCGACTTCGGCATGGTCGCCAGCACGCATTGGCTGGCCTCGGCGACGGGCATGAGTGTGCTCGAGCGCGGAGGCAACGCGGCCGACGCGGCGGTCGCGGCCGGATTCGTCCTGCAGGTCGTCGAGCCTCACCTCAACGGGCCCGGCGGCGAGGTGCCGATCCTGCTCTGGTCGGAGGAGACCGGGGAGGTGTCGGTCATCTGCGGGCAGGGGGTGGCACCGGCCGCGGCGAGCGCCAGCCGGTTTGTGGGGCTGGGCCTGGACCTCGTGCCCGGTACCGGCCTGCTGCCCGCCGTCGTGCCCGGGGCGTTCGGCGCGTGGCTGCTCCTGCTCGAGCGGTGGGGGTCGTGGCGCCTGCGCGAGGTGCTGGAGCCCGCGATCCATTACGCCGAGAAGGGGCACCCGCTGCTCGGTCGCGTATCGGAGGCGTTGACGACCGTCGAGGAATTCTTCCGCGCCGAATGGCCCACGTCGGCGGCGACATGGCTGCCCGGGGGTAGGGTGCCGCGCGCCGGTGAGTCGTTCGCCAACCCGGTGCTGGCCCAGACCTACCGCAGGATCGTGGCGGAGGGTGAGGCGGCCGGAGGCCGCCGCGAGGTGCAGATCCGGGCGGCGCGCGACGCGTGGTACCGCGGCTTCGTGGCCGAGGCGATCGGCGCGTACTGCGCACGGGCCGAGGTGATGGACACCTCGGGTCGCCGGCACGGCGGGCTGTTGAGTGCCGACGACCTGGCCGCCTGGGAACCCACCCTCGAGCCGCCCACCACCTTCGACTATCACGGTTACACCGTCTGCAAGACCGGTCCATGGGGTCAGGGGCCCGTCTTCCTCCAGCAGCTCGCCCTGCTGGCCGGCTACGACCTGGACGGCATGGCTCCGCTGTCGGCCGACTGGATTCACGCCATTGCGGAGTGCGGCAAGCTGGCCTTCGCGGACCGTGAGGCGTGGTACGGCGACCCACGGTTCACCGACGTCCCGCTGCGGGAACTGCTGAGCGCGGCGTACGCCGACGAGCGGCGAGACCTGATAGGTGAGAGCGCATCGTTCGAGCTCCGCCCGGGAAGCCCTGCCGGGCGAACGGCACGGCTGCCCGCGTACCCACGCTCGTCATCCTCGTCCCACAGTGCGGCGGGGGTAGGCGAGCCGACCATCGCAGCGGACGGGGAAACCCGCGGGGACACGTGTCACCTGGACGTGGTCGACCGCAACGGCATGATGATCTCGGCTACCCCGAGCGGCGGGTGGCTGCAGAGCTCGCCGACCATCCCGAGCCTGGGATTCTGCCTGAGCACCCGAGGCCAGATGTTCTGGCTGGAGGAGGGGCTGCCAGCGACTCTGCGTGGCGGTGCCCGTCCCCGCACGACCCTGACCCCGTCCTTCGCGCTCCGTGACGGACGGCCGTGGATGGCGTTCGGTACGCCGGGTGGCGATCAACAGGACCAGTGGTCTCTACACCTCTTTCTCAACGTGGTGCATGGCCGGATGGGCCTCCAGGAGGCGATCGACGCCCCAGCTTTCCATTCGACGCACGTGCCGAGCTCGTTCTATCCACGCGACGCCGAGCCGGGACACGTGTACGTGGAGGAGCGAGTGGACCCCGCGGTCATCGCGGAGCTGCGACGGCGAGGGCATGAGGTACGCGTGGTCGACGGGTGGTCGCTGGGTCGGCTCAGCGCGGTCGCGCGCGAGGGAGGCTGGTTCAAGGCGGCCGCGAATCCGCGCGGCGGCCAGGGCTACGCGGTCGGACGCTGAGCGCCCCCGGTGACTCTCACTGATGCCCTGATGCTCGCCGCCGCCGGCTTCCTCGGCGGAGGGGTCAACGCGGTAGCGGGCGGCGGATCCCTCATCTCCTTCCCCACGCTGCTCGCCGCCGGCTATCCGAGCGTCACGGCCAACGTCACGAACACGGTCGCGCTGTGGCCCGGATATCTCGGCGGGACGATCGGCTACCGCACGGAGCTTGCCGGGCAACGGGAGCTGGGGGCGGCGCTGTCAGCGACGGCGGTCGCCGGAGCGGCCGTCGGCTGCGGCCTGTTGCTGACGACCTCATCCGAGGTGTTCTCCGCGCTCGTTCCACTGCTAGCCTGATTCGTCAGCACATCGGACATGTCCGCGGTACGTGGGCCGGTCCGGCCTGGCAAGACTCCGCAGGATGAGGCCCCGCCTCCGCCAACTTGAACACCTCACCGGCCAGAAGGTCACCCTCAACCCCAGCCCGGACCTATCCGTCGCAGTCTGACACCACCAACGACGCCGAAGCCCCGCTCCTCTCCGCTTCGCCGGGCGCTACCGCCTGCCCCCTCACTGACCGATTTTCGAGTCAGTCGTCGGCCAATCTGGCGAGGCTGCCGAGGGGAGTGGGCGTGGCGATCGGACGGTCCGCGAATGCCCGCATGTCCGAGTCAACGGCAGCACGTCCAGTGTGTCGAGCGGTCAGGCATACCGTCGCGAAGCCGCACACGCGGCCCTGGCACCAGCCCATACCGGGGCGGACGAGCAGTTTGACGGTACGGGGGTCAGTCGCGCCCAATTCGTCTACCGCCCGCCGGAGGCTGCCGGCGGTAACCTCCTCGCATCGGCACACCAGGGTCTCGTCGTCGACATCGTCGAGCAGCGCGTCCGGAATGGAGTAGACCCGGTGCATGACCGTCGCGAATTCGCGCAGCGCCCCCCGCCGCCTTCTCAGCGGCACGTCGTTTCGGACGGGAGTGGCGTCGAGCGACCGGGCGACGGCGTACCCGGCGATCATGCCTTCGACCGACGCGAGGTCGGCCCCGCCGACGCCGGTGGATTCCCCAGCGGCCCAGACTCCCTCGACGGTCGTCTGCTGGTTGTCATCGACGTCGACGATCAGACTTGAGTCGACGTCCATCCGGGTCGCGCAGCCGAGTTGCAGATGCAGCTCCAACTGCGGGGTGAAACCCCAGCCGACGGCGAGCAGATCGCAGGCCACAGATCGTTCCGTATCTGCCAGCGGTCGTCCGTCCCTATCGAGCCGGGCGACGACTACACCCTCCAGCCGATCGTTCCCGAAGGCTCGAATGACGGCGTGCCGGTGTCGAACGGCGACACGGTGCCGGAGGAGTGCCACGCCGTACGTCGCCGCCTCGCCCAGCTTGTTGATCGCGCCGAATACCGCCCGGGGCGAGCGGGTGAACGCGAGAGGCGTGTTCGCTTCGATGACCGCTGCGACCCGGGCGCCGTAGCGGGCGAGGCCGACGGCGACCGGGAGGAGGAATGGGCCGGTTCCGGCTACCACCACCGTCTCGCCAGCGACGACAAGGTGGCCCTTCAGCAGCGATTGCACCCCACCGGCTGTCATGACACCAGGTAGGTCCCAGCCGGGGAACGGCAGTTGCCTGTCGTACGCGCCGGTGGCGAGGACGAGTCGGCGCGCGTGGATGGTGACCGGCGGCTGCGCATCACGCTGGCGGGGTTCCGCGCCGACGTTGCAGTGCAGCGACCACCGGTCATCGGCCTGCGCGATCGACCAGACGTGATGTCCGGCGAAGCGGACGGCCCTCCCGGCCGACGCCAGTGCGCTCAACCTGGTCGTGGTGTCGGTGAAACGGCGCCACGAATGGTGCAGCGTATTCGGCTTGAACGTGCCAGCGCCGGGGGCCGGCGACCGCCAGTACTGTCCGCCGGGGCCAACTCCGGCGTCGATGAGCGCCACGGTCACTCCCGACTCGGCCGCAGCCAGCGCCGCCGCGAGGCCGGCGGGTCCGGCTCCGACGACCGCGACATCGAACGCGTCCTGGTTCACCGCCCGGTTCCTTCCTGGGTGCGCACCTGGTCACCCGGTTGAGCTGGCACGAGGCAGGCCCGCAGCGAAGGTTGTCCGTTGACGGTGACCAGGCAGTCGAAGCAGATGCCTATGCCGCAGAACAAGCCACGGGCGCGCTGGCCCTGGCGTGTGGTTCGCCAGGACCGGATGCCGGCGGCCGTAAGGGCCGCACCAACCGTCCAGCCCTCTCGGCACGGGATGGGCGTGCTGTCAAAGGAGATCTCGAACTGGGAGGGAGTGGTCACGCGGCAACCTCCGTACCAAATCGGTCGGGCCGGAACGGATGCAGGTCGATGTCGGGCGGGGCACCGATCAGCGTCTGCGCGATGAGCCGGCCAGTACCAAGGGAAAGCCCGATCCCGGCTCCCTCGTGCCCGCATGCGTGGTAGAGGCCAGGGGCGCGCGGGTCCGGCCCGATCACCGGGAGGTGGTCGGGGCAGTAGGGCCGGAATCCGCGGTAGGCGCGCATCACCGCGACGTCGCCGAGCATGGGAAACAGCCCTACGGCACCGGCGGCGAGCTGCCGAAGAGCGGGTAGAGAGATCGTACGGTCGAAGCCCACCCGTTCCCGGCTGGCGCCGATCAGCACCGTGCCCGCGCGGGTTCCCTCAACGACCGTGGAGGTCTGCAGGGCGGCGGAGTCGCTGGCCACGTCGGCGACGTAGTCGGCGAAGTACACCTTGCGCCGGATCAGCGGGGGCAGTGGCTCGGTGACCAGGATGAATCCCCGGCGCGGCGCCACCGGCACCCGGACCCCGGCGAGACCGGCGAGTTCCCCCGCCCATGTGCCGGTCGCGTTGAGGACGGCACCGGCGGAGATCTCGCGTCGCGGCGTGCGGACACCGGTGACCCGGTCCCCGCGGCGCAGGTAACCGGTCACCGGTTCGTGGGGCAGCACGCTGGTGCCGGACAGGCGGGCCAGCCGGAGCAGGTGCGCCGCGGCGAGCATCGGTTGTACCTGCAGGTCCTGGGGGTACAGGCAGCCGCCGGCGAGGTCGTCGGCGAGGTGCGGTTCATGCTCGCGTAATTCGTGGCGGGGTACGGCGACGGCCTCTATGCCGAACGCCCGTTGCTCCCTCGCCAGTCGCTCCAGGCTGTTCAGAATCGTGTCGCTCGAGGCGACCACGAGTCCACCCTTGAATTCCAGCTCCACCGCGGAGCCGAACGTCCGCCCATCCAGGGGTAGGTCGGAGAGTTCGCGCCATTGGCGGTTGGACAGCAGCGCGAGGTCGAGTTCGGGGCCCGGTTCCTTGTCGGAGACGAGAATGTTCCCCTCGCCGGCGCCGGTCGTGCCGCTGACGATCGGCCCGCGCTCGATGACGGTGACCGACAGGCCCTCGCGTGCCGCGTAGTAGGCGCACGCCGCCCCGACGATCCCGGCGCCGATCACGACGAGGTCGGCGCTCGCGGTTGTCGTCATGGCGTGAGGGCCTGTTCGGTGATGACCTCGAGGGCGCCGGTCGCGGGGTGCGGGCGGATCTCGCGGTCCGTGCGCGCACAGGCCGTTAGAGCGGGCGGGACGGGGAGCTCGTGGCTGCTGCCGGCGAGGGGCCTGTCCGGGGGTTCGGCCATGTACTGCTCCTGTGGTGGCGACGTCTCGACGTCATTGACCAAGCCGTTGTAGTGTGACATTGTACTGATACTCCAGTCGAGGGGGCCCGGGGTAAGAATCCGTCGAGGTCGTCGACATCCCCCACAACCTAGTGAGGTGCCCGTGTCAGGAAATCCACGGTCGAAACCCGCAGCGGCCTGACCGTCGAAGTGCTCAACACCGACTTCGAAGGGCGGGTGCTGCTCTGCGACGCGCTGACGTTGGCGGCGCAGGAGGCCCCCGACGTCATCATCGACGTCGCGACGTTGACCGAGTCCTGTGTCGTGGCCCTTGGGCCCGCCGTCGCGGGCCTGTTCAGCAATGACGACGACCTCGCTGACCGAGTGCTGGGCGCGGCCGACAAGGCGGGCGAGCCGGTGTGGCGGCTCCCGCTCGACGAGCGCTACGCCGACCAGGTGCGCTCCGAGATCGCGGACCTGAAGAACTTCCCCGGCACCAAATACGGGCGAGCGATCACCGCTGCCCTGTTCCTCTCGCGATTCGTCCCGCTGCAGACGGCCTGGGCACACCTGGACATCGCCGGCCCTGCGTGGAGCGACCGTCACGGAGGCCTCGGCGCCACCGGCTTCAGCACAGCGACGTTGCTGCGATTTCTCGAATCCACGGCGCAACAGCCGATACAGACGTTCCGCCCACCGGCGCGCGCCGCGGCAGCCTCGGCGCGCGACCGACACGACAACAACGGGGACTGAGGCCCGCCCGCGACGACTGTCGGGCCCTCAACATCAACGATGGGAGCAACTATGCAAGCGCGACAGAAGCCCTGGCACGGCGTGCTGGTGGCCACGGCGCTACCGATGGACGACCGGCTCGGGGTCGACCTCGACCGTTACGCCGAGCACGTCCGGTGGCTGGCCGCCGAGGGGTGCGACGGCGTGACCCCGAACGGATCGCTGGGGGAGTACCAGACCCTGACCGATAGCGAGCGCCGTTCGGTCGTGCGTGCGGCCGTGGACGCGGCGCCGGACGGCTTCACCGTGATGCCCGGCGTCGCCGCCTACGGCGCGCCGAAGCGCGGCGGTGGGCAGAGGACGCCGCAGAGGCCGGCTGCGCCACGGTGATGCTCCTGCCACCGAACGCGTACCGCGCCGACGAGCGTGCTGTCATCGAGCACTACCGGGAGGTCGCCAATGCCGGCGTACCGGTGGTGGCCTACAACAACCCGATCGACACCAAGGTTGACCTGACGCCGGCTCTGCTCGCGCGGCTGCACGGGGAGGGTCTCATCGTGGGCGTCAAGGAGTTCACCGGTGACGTCCGCCGGCTCTACCAGATCGCCGAGCTGGCGCCGGACCTGGATGTTCTCGCCGGTTCCGACGACGTCACCCTGGAACTGGTCCTCGCCGGGGCCCCCGGATGGATCTCCGGATACCCTAACGCGTTGCCGCGTTCCTGCGTGCAGATGTTCAACGCCGTCGCCGCGGGCGACCTGGCCACGGCGCTGCCGCTTTACCGTCTGCTGCACCCGCTTCTGCGTTGGGACTCGAAGACCGAGTTCGTGCAGGCGATCAAGCTGTCGATGGACATCGTCGGGCGCTACGGCGGGCCGTGCCGGCCACCGCGAGCGCCGCTGACCGACGAGCAGGAACGCATCGTTCGAGAGGCCACCGAGAAGGCGGTCGCTGCCGGATGCCGGTAGCGGAAGGGCAGTAGTCAATGCGCAGCACACATGTCTTCCACGCCGTCGACTCGCACACCGAGGGCATGCCGACCCGGGTGATCACCGGCGGCGTCGGTGCCATCCCCGGCAACTCGATGTTCGAACGCCGCCAGTATTTCCTCGACAACCTCGACCACATCCGCACGCTGCTGATGTACGAGCCGCGCGGGCACTCGGCGATGAGCGGGGCCATCCTGCAGCCGCCGACCCGCCCGGACGCCGACTGGGGCGTGTTGTACATCGAGGTGAGTGGGTGCCTCCCGATGTGCGGACATGGCACCATCGGGGTGGCCACGGTGCTGGTAGAGACGGGCATGGTGACGGTCACCGAACCGGTCACCGAGATCCGGCTCGACACCCCCGCCGGGCTGGTCGTCGCCGAGGTGGCGGTCCGCGACGGGCACGCCGAGTCGGTGACGCTGCGCAATGTCGCGTCCTACGCGCACGAGATGGACGCGACGGTCGAGGTGCCGGGCCTGGGCCCGGTCACCCTCGACCTCGCGTTCGGCGGCAACTTCTACGCCATCCTCGGGCTGGACCAGCTCGACATCGCGTTCACGCCCGGGGATGCCAAAGTCCGCCAGCGGATGCTGGACGCAGGTCTGGCCATCATGGACGCGGTCACCGAGCAGCTGAACCCGGTGCATCCGGAAAACCCGGAGATCGCCGGCTGCCATCACGTCTACCTGGCTGCACCCGGATCGGACGCCCGACACTCGCGGCACGCGATGGCGATCTATCCCGGCTGGTTCGACCGCTCACCGTGTGGCACGGGCACCTCGGCGAGAATGGCCCAGCTGCACGCGCGGGGCGAGCTGCCGCTGGACACCGACTTCGTCAACGAGTCGGTCATCGGCAGCCGGTTCATCGGCCGGCTGCTCGGTCAGACCATGATCGGCGACCGGCCGGCGGTGCTGCCGGCGGTCACTGGGCGGGCCTGGATCACCGGCACCGCCCAGTACTTCCTCGACTCCACCGACCCGTTCCCCGCCGGCTTCCTGCTGTAGCCGACGCCTGCTGTCATCAACGTTTGGAGTTCATCGTGTCCATCGTGCAGTCCGCATCTCCGCAGAAGCCAGACGACGTCGTCGTGTCGGTGGCCGAGGCGACCGCTGGCGATGTCGCGAAGGCCGCCCGGCTCGCCCGTGACGCGCAGCGCGGATGGGCTGCCGCGACTCCCGCCGAGCGGGCGAACGCGCTACATGCGGCGGCGGACGCGGTGGCGGCCGCGGCCGACGGGTTGACCGCGCTGGCGGTCCGTGAGGTGGGCAAGCCGGTCGCCGAGGCGCGCGGGGAGGTGGCCCGTTCCGTGGCCATCCTGCGGTACTACGCCCAGCAGGTGTTCGACCCGGTCGGCGCAGTGCACGAGTCGAGCAGCGGGGCGGGGCTGGCCTACACCCGGCGTCGCCCGCGGGGACTGACCGGCCTGGTCACACCGTGGAATTTTCCGCTGGCGATCCCGCTGTGGAAGGCCGCGCCGGCACTGGCCTTCGGCAACGGCGTTCTGCTCAAGCCGGCACCGCAGGCCACGGCCTCCGCGTTGCGACTTGCTGAACTGCTCACGCCGCATCTGCCCGAGGGGCTGCTCGCCGTGCTGCCGGGCGACGCCGAGGCCGGGCAGGCGGTCATCGAGGCGAGTGACGTGGTCTCCTTCACCGGGTCCGCGGCGGTCGGCTCGATCGTCGCGTCAGCCGCCGCCGCCCGCGGCGTCCCGGTGCAGTGCGAGATGGGCGGCCAGAACCCGTCCGTCGTGTTGCCCGACGTCGACGTCGAAGCCGTCGCGCGACAGGTCGCCTACGCCGCCTTTGGCTACGCAGGGCAGAAGTGCACCGCCACCAAGAGAGTGATCGTGGTCGGTGACGCGGCGCGGTTCGCCGACGCGCTGGTCGCCGCGACGGAAGCCCTGGTCTGCGGTGACCCCGCCGATCCCACCACCACCGTCGGACCGGTCATCGAGCAGGGGGCGCGGGACCGGGTGCTCGACGCGAGCCTCGGCGGCGCGGCCGCTGGCGGTCGGGTGCTCACCGGCGGCCGTGCAGGTACGGGCGCGGGCTGGTTCGTCGCGCCGACGATCGTCGACAACCTGCCGGTCGATCACCTGCTCCTGCGGGAGGAGGTGTTCGGGCCAATCTGCGCGTTGACTCAGGTCGATAGCGTCGCCGACGCGCTGGAGGCGGCCAACAACGTGCGGTACGGGCTGGCTGCCTCGGTGTTCACCGCCGACCTGGACGCCGCGCTGCGGTTTGCCGACGGGTCGGCGGCCGGCCAGATCAAGATCAACGCTCCAACGACCGGCGTTGACTTCTACCTTCCGTTCGGCGGGGAACGCGATTCCAGCCTAGGCCCGCGGGAGCAAGGCAAGGCGGCGCAGGAGTTCTACACTTCCCTGCACACCGTCACCGCCGCTGCCCCCGTCCGCGCATGAGTACCAGCGACCGGCCGCGCCGGCCTCGGGGACAACCGAATGAGACTCAGCGGTGATTTCTCTGCCGATGATCGACGCGACCGCCATCCGGCGGGCGCTGCCGATGGCGGCCGCGATCGACGTGATCGTGGCCGCGCTGGTGGCCGGGCTCGACCCCGACCAGGCGGCAGCGCGCAGTATCTCGGACTTCACTGCGGGACAGGTGCTGTCGATGCCGGCCGAGGTTGGAGGTCGGGTGGGGGTCAAGCTCGCCACCGCCGCGCCGGGAAATCCCCGTATCGGGCTGCCCCGCATCCAAGCCGTCTACGTGCTGATGGATGGAGCGACGCTGACGCCGATCGCGCTGCTCGACGGCACCGAACTGACCAACCTCCGCACGCCGGCGGTATCCGCCGTGGCCGTGGACCGACTGGCAGTGCCGCAGGCGAACCATCTCGTACTCTTCGGAACGGGACCGCAGGCATGGGGTCACGTGGAAGCGGTGCGTGCGGTTCGTCCGATCAGCCGGGTGAGTGTCGTGGGCAGAGACGGGCATCGCACGAGAGCATTCGTGGAGCGTCTGCGCGGACTCGGCCTCGACGCCGCACCGGGGACCGCCGCGGCGGTGGCCGGTGCCGATGTCATCGCCTGTTGCACCACGGCGCGTGAGCCGCTCTTCGACGGTCGACTGCTGGCCGATCACGCCGTGGTGGTTGCGTGCGGCTCTCATGAGCCCACCGCGCGCGAGGTGGATACCGAGACGGTCCGGCGCAGCGTGGTCGTGGTCGAATCGGTTGCCTCGGCATGCGCGGAGGCGGGCGACGTCATCATGGCGATGGCCGAAGGTGCGGTGGCCCGGACGGGGTTGGTGGGCCTGGCCGCGTTGGTAGGCGGCGAGACCGCCACCGCCGGGCCGAGCCTCTTCAAAAGCGTCGGCATGGCCTGGGAAGATCTGGTTGTCGCGTCAGCCGTGTTCGATACTTCCGCATCTCATGTGCGGCCGCAGGAAGGTGCATCATGACCGAGTCGTTGGACCTGCCGTTTTTGGAGGAGCGGCCCAGCGTGCGTGGCCGGGTTGCCCACGCCCTGCGTGCCGCGCTCGTTGCCGGCCAGATGCGACCCGGCGAGGTCTATTCCGCGCCGACCCTCGCCGCGCAGTTCGGTGTGTCGCCCACCCCGGTCCGGGAGGCGATGCTCGACCTGGTCAAGGAAGGCCTCGTCGAGACCGTGCGCAACAAGGGTTTCCGGGTCACCGAGTTGTCCGACCAGGAACTGGACAACATCACGGAGATACGGCAACTGATCGAGGTGCCCGCGACCGTCAAGGCGATCGACATCGCGACCGCTGACGACCTGGCGCGGCTACGGCCGATGGCGCAGCGGATCGTCGACGTGGCGCAGGAGAGGGACCTCATCGCATACATCGAGCACGACCGCCGTTTCCATCTGGAACTTCTGTCACTGATGGGCAATGCGCACCTGGTCTCGCTGGTCGGCGAGCTGAGGGCCCGGTCCCGGCTGTTCGGGCTCACCCGGCTCGCCGAGAGCGGCGAGCTGGGCACCTCGGCGTTGGAACACATTCAGATGCTCGACCTCATCGCGGCGAAGGACCGCTCGGGCCTGGAACGGTTGATGAAGGCGCACATCGGTCACGTGCGCGGCAGTTGGGCAGGTCGGGACGAGGAACCCCGACGCCGATAACCGCGAGTCGGCCGGATACCTCCCGACCGGCCGGCGCTGTCGGCGCGCTCTTGTTCGCGACCGGTTGTCACGACGAGGGTCGGTTCATCAGAGCACCCCGGCGATGTTTGTCGCCGATGCTCGCTCCGCGCGTTCGCTGGTCGTCCTGCCCCCGGGCACGGCGCCCGGCGACCGCGATGCCATGTGATCGAACGGAGGAAACAATTGCTCGCCCTGTCGGCGCTTGTCCTTCCCGACCGGGATCCACCCGCTGCCTTCATCGCTGATGTCCACGCCGAGAGCGCCGGCTTGCGTACGGTGTGGACCTACGACCACCTGAGCTGGCCGGCGCTGAAGGAGCGGCCGTGGTACGCCAGTGTTCCGCTGCTGGCCGCCGCCGCGGTTGCCACCACTCGGGTGCGGTTGGGTACCCGGGTGGCGACGCCGAACTTCCGGCATCCGGTCACGTTCGCGAAAGAGATCATGACGCTCGACCGGATCAGCGGTGGGCGGCTCGACGTCGGGGTGGGCGCGGGCACCGAAGGCCCGGACGCGACGGTTCTGGGGGATGTTTCACGGGATCGCCGTGAACGGACCGAGCGGTTCGCCGAATGGATCGGCCTGCTCGACCATCTGCTCACCCACCACGTCACCACGGTCAGGGGAGAGCGTTTCAGCGCCGTCGACGCGCGGCAGATCCCCGGCTGTGTCCAGCATCCGCGGGTGCCCCTGACGGTTGCCGCCGCAGGCCCCCGGGCGGCGGCGGCCCGCGAGTACGGTGTCCTGGTGCACCCGGACACGTTCGAGGTGGACCTCCTCGCCACCGCACGGCTGCGGAGCGCGGAGCCGGTCGGATGACCTCCCCCGGCAGCCTGACCATCGTCAACGCGGCCATCTTCGACGGGGTGTCGGCCGAGTTGACCGACGGACCGATCCACGTCGTCGACGGAACCATCGTCGACATCGGCGGGGCACGGCAGCCGGCCGAGCGGGTGGTCGACGCGCGTGGCGGTACCGTCATCCCAGGCCTCATCGACGCGCATTTCCACGCCTACGGCACCGACCTGGACCTGCTCACGTTGGAGTCCAGCCCGCTCAGTTACGTCGCGCTGGCCGGCGCCCGACGCCTCGCGTCCGCACTCGGACGGGGGTTCACCACCGTACGTGACGTGGCTGGAGGAGATCCTGGCCTGGCCAAGGCCATCGCGCAGGGCCTCATCGCGTCGCCGAGGTACCTATACACCGGCCCCGCGCTGTCGCAGACCGGCGGGCACGGCGATTCCCGCCCGGGCGACCTGGACCTGTGCGCGTGCGGGAGCCACATCGCGGAGATCGTGGACGGAGTAGACGCCCTGCGCCGTGCGGTACGCGACCGCTTCCGGCGGGGCGTCCACGCCACCAAGATCATGGCTTCGGGCGGAGTCGTCTCACTAACCGACCCGATCCGCATCCCGCAGTACTCGCCGGAGGAGATCCGCGCGGTGACCGACGAGGCGACCCGTCGCGGCAGTTACGTCGCCGCGCACGCCTATTCGCCGGAGGCGATCGCCCACGCCGTGGAGAACGGTGTGCGCACCATCGAACACGGCAACCTCCTTGACGCGCCCACGGCCAAGCTGATGGCCGAGCACGGTGCGTTCCTCGTGCCCACCCTGGCGGCGTATGACGCGATGGACCGTCGCGGCGAGGAACTCGGACTCGCTCCGATCTCCCAGGCCAAGAACCGCGAGGTACTGGACGCCGGCCGGCGGGCGATCGAGTGCGCCCGGGCCGCGGGCGTACCGATAGGCTTCGGAAGCGACCTGATGGGTGTGCTCGAGGACGAGCAACTCACCGGGCTTCGACTCCAGGTCGAGGTCGAAGGGCCGCTGGCGGCACTGCGCTCTGCGACCTCGGTCAACGCCGAGATCATCTGCCGTGAGGATCTCGGCCGCGTCGAGGTCGGTGCTACGGCCGACCTCGTGATCCTAGACGGAAATCCCTTCGACGAGCCGTCGGTGCTTTGGGCGGGCCCCGAACGTCGGACAGTCATCCAGAATGGGAGCCTGAGGTAGTCCCGGCGAGTCGGGCACTAACCTTCTCGACCGTCTAGCAGGGCGCTGAGGGCCCCGTGTTTGCGGCCGGCGCGCTACCGGGCCGGCTCAAGGATGGGGGAGCGGATTGGGAGCAGCAGGGTGCACTGAACGGCGCGCAACTGCACTCAACAGCGTTGAACTGCTCTGAACGGCAATGGCCCGGACCTGCGGTTCGACGTTTTGGCTGCTCAAAGGCGCTGTGGCGTCCCGTTTCACACCGAAGAGGTCACTGGTTCGATCCCAATATCGCCCACCGTAAATATTTGCAGCTAGGAAGCCCTGCCCTTGCCGGAAACCTCGTCCGCGCAGGTCAGGCGGCATGTCGGTACTCGTAGAGGATGCCGCCGAGGCGATCGCGTCGTCGTATGTCGAGGCGGGTTATCTTGTTCGGATCGGCGACCAGCGCCGGCAACGGGTACAGCGGGCGGGCGTTGGCGATGCCCTGATGCGGGCGGTGTCCGTTGTAGAACTGTTCGAACTCGCGCAGCGCGTGGAGCAGGTGCCGCTGGCCCCGGATCAAGGTGCGGTCCAGTAGTTCGCGACGGCAGGTCTGTACCCAGCGTTCCATGATTGAATTCATTCTTGGCATCTGGATGCCGCTGAGTACGACGTCGATGCCCGCGTCGGCGAGGATGGCGTCGAACATCTCGGGGAACTTGCCGTCGCGGTCGCGGATTATGAAGCGTGCCCGGCAGCCGGTGTCCTCGAGGTCCATGATGAGGTTCTTCGCGGCTTGCACCACCCAGGAGGCGGTCGGGTGCGCGGTGGCTCCCAGGATCCGGATCCTGCGGCTGGCGTGCTCGATCGCCGCGAACACGTACATCCGTGTCCCGGTGAGGGTGATCGTTTCCAGGAAGTCGCAGGCCAGCAGGGCGTCGGCTTGGGAGCGCAGGAAGTCGGCCCAGGTACTGGCCGCCCGCTCGGGCGCCGGGTCGATCCCGGCCTCCTGCAAGATCTCCCACACGGTCGACGCGGCCATTTTTACCCCCAGCACCAGCAGTTCGCCGTGCAGACGCCGGTAGCCCCAGCTGGGATTTTTCCGAGCCAGGCGCAGCACCAGGGCACGGATGGAACGAACCGTGCGCGGCCGGCCCGGGCGCTTGGGCCGGGAGGCAGCTGCGTGCCGGCGGGCCAGCAGATCGCGATGCCAGCGCAGCACCGTGTCGGGGCGCACTAGCAACCGCAACCGCCGCAGCACGTCGCGCGGCAGCCGGTGCAGCAGGACCGCCAGGAACGCCCGATCGCTCGCGTCGAAGCGCACTTTCTCCTTGCCCAGTTGGCGCTCCAGCATCGTGATCTGATGGCGCAGGGCAAGGATCTCCACGTCCTTGTCCCAATGCCGCGTAGCCTAAGTTGATCATGGAGTTTGGTGGCTGAGCTTGTAGAGCCGGATCGTGGCGGGTCTGTCGTGGCGGACGCCGCCTGGTTCGTC
>NZ_JAEVHJ010000089.1:0-22091 GCF_016802855.1 Micromonospora sp. ATA51
GTCGGCGCGTTCCTGGCCACCGGCCTGCTGATCGCGGCGGCCGGGCTGATCCCCGCGCTCGGCCGCGCGGTCGCGGCGATCCCGGGCCCGATCGCCAGCGCGATGCTCGCCGGGGTGCTCCTACCGCTCTGCACCGCCCCGGTCCGGGCGCTGGTGGAGGTGCCCCGGCTGGCCGCCCCGGTGGTGCTCACCTGGCTCGTCCTGCACCGGTTCGCCCGCCGCTGGGCGGTGCCGGCCGCGCTGGCGGTGGCGGCGGTGGCCATCGCGCTCACCGCCCCCGCCGCCGGGCCCGGCCGGCTGCACCTGGCCCCCACCGTCGAGGTGACCACGCCGGCCTGGACCCTGCCGGCGGTGGTCGGCCTCGCGCTGCCGCTCTTCCTGGTCACCATGGCCGCGCAGAACGTCCCCGGGATGGCCGTCCTCGCCGGCTACGGCTACCGGGCGCCGCTCGGCTCCGCCCTCCGGGTGACCGGGCTGGCCAGCGCGCTCGGCGCGCCGGCCGGCGGGCACGCGGTGAACCTCGCCGCGATCACCGCCGCGCTGGCCGCCGGACCGGATGCCCACCCGGATCCGGACCGCCGCTGGATCGCCTCGGTCACCGCCGGGATCGGCCTGGCGCTGCTCGGCCTCGGCGCGGGCGTGGCCACCGCGCTGGTGCTGCTCTCCCCGCCGATCCTGGTCGAGGCGGTGGCCGGCCTGGCGCTGCTCGGCGCGCTGGCCGGCGCGGTCTCCGCGGCCGTCGCCGAACCGGAGGCCCGGGAGGCTGCCGTGGTCACCTTCGTGGTGACCGCCTCCGGGGTCAGCCTGCTGGGGGTGGGCGGCGCGTTCTGGGGGCTGGTCGCCGGCTGGCTCATGCTGCTGCTGTTCCGCCGCCGGCGACCGGGCGGCGACGACCGGGCGGCGACCACGGAGCCGGCCGAGGGCGCCGTCGCGCCGGCCGAGGTCGTGCCGCGGGGCGATGACGTGCCGCAGGCCGGAGGCGGGGGACGGGCGGCGTTGTCGGGGCCGCCGGTCCGCTGAGGGCCGGGACCGGGCACGGCGTCCTTTGCAGTTGAATCGTTTGCGTCATCACCCCGCTCGTGCGGTCAGGACGCTCCGTCGACCGCGACGCCGATCTCCATGAGGCGCAGGCGCACCCCGGTGACGTTCGCCTCGACCATCCGCTTCAGCGCCCGGGCGTTGTCGAGGGTGTCGAGGACGACCAGGGCGTGGCTCAGCTCCGGGTCGTCGTCGTCCGCGCCCCACCAGCCCCGGACGAACCCGGGACTCTGCCGGGTCACCTCGGCCATGTGCGTGAACTGGGCCGACCGCTGGTCCGGATCCGCCGGCGTGCCGCGCTGCTCTCCGATCACCATCCACATCCCGCCCACGGTAGGGGATTCAGCGATGATTCATCGACGACATCAGCTTCGTAGCGTGTCCGGGAGGTGCGCCCGCCCGCCTCACTCCTCGGGGGGCAGCTCCGCGGCGGGGACGTCGAGGCGTACCTGGCCGTCGGAGACGGTGGCGATCCGGTCGGCGAGCACGTAGACCGCCCCGGTGCGGGCCAGCTCGGTGGAGACCTTCAGGTAGCCGCTGTGCAGCAGCCGGGCGGCCAGGTCGGCCGGCACGTCCGGCTCCTCGACCGCGGTCGCCTCGATCAGCTCGTCCAGGCTGCTGCCCGGGTCGGCGGTGGGCGCCTGCACCGTCACCGCGGTCGGGTCGCCGCGTTGGACGAGATCCACCGTGCCGATCTCGGCGCCGGTCGAGTCGACCACCCGCATGCCGGTGGTGACCCGGGAGATGGTGGCCTGCTGCTGCGTACCCTGCTGGTTCATGCAGGCGCGGTTCCCGGGCCGCGCCCGCGCTAAACGGACGGGGCCCAGCCGCTCGGCGGGCGGGGGGAGAGCTCACGCCAGCCGTCCAGCCCCTCCAGCAGGGCCCGGACCGTCTCCTCGGCCTCCTCCGCGCTGGCGTACTCGTAGAACCGGGAGACCCCCTCGGCGCCGCCGGCCCGCTGCTCGACGTGCCAGCGGTCCCCGTCCGCCCGGAGGAAGACGTCCCGCCGGGCCAGCCGCCCCCACTTCCCGTTCCACCAGTGCCTGCGCTGTTCCATGGCGGGACTCTATCGAACACCTGTACGACATGGGACGCCCCCGCGGGATTCCCGCGGGGGCCGTTGTGCATGTGCTACGTCAGCGCCCGACCGGCGGCTCGTTCCGGCGCCCCAGCACGTCGTCCAGCGCCCCCCGCTGCTGTCCGGGGGTGGTGTGACCGGCGGAGACAAGCGCGTCCCGGATCTCGGTGAGCAGCCGCACCTCCTCGCTCGGCGCCTTCGGCGGTGGCTCCTCGCCCCGCTTGCGCCGCTCGGCCAGCTTGTTCATCGGGAATACGACCAGGAAGTAGAGCACCGCGGCCGTCAGCAGGAACGTGATGAGCGCGTTGATGAACCCCGCCCAGTCCATGAGATTGCCCTTGCTGATCTCCCAGGCGCCAGCGACCTGGTCTTCGCCGCCGCCGACCAGCTTGATGATCGGCTTCAGGAACGAGTTCGTGAAGGCCGTGACCACGCCGGTGAAGGCGGCGCCGATGACGACACCGACCGCCAGGTCGACGACGTTGCCGCGCATGATGAAGTCTTTGAAGCCCTTGAGCATCCACACTCCCGTGCTGTCCGATTCTGCGTCCGGGACAACCTAAGCCCTGGAGGGCGGCTCCAGAAATGCGCCGGCCTCGATCGCCGCGCGTGCGGGATCGCCGTCGGAGATGGCGGCCACGAGTCGACCGTGGTCGACGTACCGCTCGGGCGACAGCGCGTCGCCCATGGCCTGGGCGACGGTGCTGCGCAGCGCGGCGCCGACCGAGGCGTACAGCTCGGCGAGCATGCCGTTGTGCGCGGCGGCGACCACCGCGGTGTGCAGCGCGGCGTCGGCCTCGACGAAGTCGTCCACCCGGCCGGAGCGCCAGGCGGCCTCCCGCGCGTCGAGCGCGGCGTCGAGCGCCGCCAGGTCATCGGGGGTGCGCCGCAGCGCGGCGAGCCGGGCCGCCTCCACCTCGAAGGCGCGGCGCACCTCGACCACCTCGGCCATCCGGTCGTCGGTGAGCCGGCGGGCCACCACCGGGGCCAGCTCGTCGGTGGACACCACGTACGTCCCGGAGCCCTGACGGCACTCCAGCACGCCGGCGTGGACCAGGGCGCGGACGGCCTCCCGGACGGTGTTCCGCCCCACCCCGAGCGCGGCGACCAGCTGCGGCTCGGTTGGGATCCGGCCGCCCACCGGCCACTCGCCGCCGAGGATCCGGGCCCGGAGCTGGGCGATCGTGTCCCGTACCCGCTGGCCGCGCGGCGGCACGGCGACGGAATCGACGGGCGGTGTCACCGGTTACACCTGCTGCCGAAATTCATCCCATGATTGTAGGTTCGAGGTCATGACCCCGCCACCCGCCAGCACCGAGGCCCCGATCCGGGACCGGACCCCGACCGCCGAGGGCACACCCACCACCGACGTGCCCGGCCCGGCGCCGGCCGCCACGCGGGTCGGCACCCCGTCCTCGGCCACCGGCGGCGCGCTGGTGCTGGTCGGCATGCTGCTGGTCGCGCTCAACCTGCGGGCCGCCGTGACCAGCCTTGGCGCCCTGCTGGACGAGGTGCGCGGCGGTCTGGGTCTCTCCGGCACAATGGCCGGCTTCGTCACCACCCTGCCCACCATCGCCTTCGCCGGCCTCGGCGCGCTCACCCCGTGGCTGGTCCGCCGGTACGCGCCGGCCCGGGTCCTGGTCGTGGCGATGCTCGCGCTCACGGTCGGCCAGGTGCTCCGGGTGGCGACCGACTCCGCGGCAGTCTTCGTGCTCACCAGCGCGCTGGCGCTGGCCGGCATCGCGGTGGCGAACATCCTGCTGCCGATGCTGGTCAAGCAGCACTTCGCGCACCGCACCGGGCTGGTCACCGGGGCGTACACGATGGCGTTGACCATCGGCACGACGGTCGCCGCTGCGTCCGCCGTGCCGGTCGCGCACGCCTTCGGCTCCTGGCGGGCCGGGCTGGGCGTCTGGGCTGGGCTGGCCGCGGTGGCCGTACTCCCGTGGGTGCCGCTGGCGCTGCGGGCCCGCGCCGCCCGGCGGGCGGCGACCCCGACTGCGGCCGTGGCCACCCCGGCCCGGATCCGGCCCGAGCGGACCCGGCTGGGCTGGGCGATGGCGGTCTACTTCGGCGCGCAGTCGCTCAGCGGGTACGCGATCATGGGCTGGCTGGCGCAGCTCTTCCGGGACTCCGGCTACGCGCCCGAGGCCGCCGGGCTGCTGCTGGCCGGGGTGACCGCGCTCGGCGTGCCGGTCGCGCTGGGGATGCCGACCCTGGCCGGCCGGCTGCGCACGCTGCGTCCGTTGGTGCTCGCGCTGACCGCCTTCTCCACCGCGGCCTACCTGGGCCTGGCGCTCGCACCGCGCGGCCTGGCCCCGCTCTGGGTGCTGCTGCTCGCCCTCGGTCAGGGCGCCTTCCCGATGATCCTCACGACCATCGGGCTGCGCGCCCGCACCGCCGAGGGCACGGTGGCACTGTCCGCCTTCGCGCAGAGCACCGGATATGTGATTGCCGCGCTCGGCCCGCTGCTGGTCGGCATCCTCTACGAGGCGACCGGGGGCTGGACCGCGCCGCTCGGCTTCCTCCTCGCGGCCCTGGCCGTGCAGACCGGCGCGGGCATGGTGATCGCTCGTCCCCGCTACATCGAGGACGAGCGCTGAGGAAGGTGGCTCAGGAGGAGGCCGGCGTGGGGTCGCCCGCGACGGCCTGCTCGACCGTCGGGTACGTGTGCAGCACCTCGACCAGCCCGCTGACCTCGAGGATGCGCAGCACCCCGCGCTGCGGGGCGGCCAGCCGGACCACGCCGCCGGCCTCGTCGCAGCTGTTCTTGGCGCGGACGAACACCGACAGTCCGGTGGAGTCGCAGAACGACACGTTCGCCAGGTCGAAGACAAGGCGGCTGCGTCCCTTGTCCAGCAGATCGGTGATCTGGTCCTGCAGTTGCGGTGCCGTCGCCATGTCCAGCTCGCCCGCGACCGACACGACGACCACGTCGCCGCGCTGTTCCGTGTGCACCGTCAGGGACATTCGTCGACCTCCTGTGTTCGGTGGAACGGTATCCCACGAAGCGGGGAACACGCAGAACGGGAGCCGTACGGGTGCCGACGATCATTCCTTGCCATGTGGCAAGTAGTCGGAATAGCTCCGGTGGTAGAGTCCGGCCGGTTCGCCAGTCCTGGGAAGTCAGAATGGCGTTGAGCGCCGAAGAAAGTGGCTGGCTCGCCCGTCTGCTGACCAAGAACGCCGAGCAGCTGATCCGACGCTGGACGGAGCTCGTCGCCTCGTCGCTGCGGGGGCGGCTCAGTCACGCCGAACTCGCCCGCCAGGTGCAGGAGCTGCACCGTAGCATGATCGGCGCCGTCGAGAACGGCCTCACCGACCTCGACTCCGAGCAGGGCGGCGAGCTGCGCGCCGTGCTCGCCGAGCTGTCCCGCGGTCGGGCCCGGCAGGGCTTCTCCGCCAGCGAGACCGCGATCAGTGTCTTCGCGTTGAAGGACGTCCTGCTCGAGCTGATGGAGGAGGACCAGAACGCGGGTAACCTCCGCGACTTCGTGACGTTCTCCGCCCTGATGACCAGATGGGGCTCTTCACCTTCGAGAGCTTCGTCCGCACCCGGGAGAGCCTGATCGCCGACCAGGCCGAGCAGCTGCTCGAACTCTCCACCCCGGTGGTCAAGATCTGGGAGGGCGTGGTCGCGGTCCCGCTGGTGGGCACGCTCGACTCGGCCCGCGCCCAGGTGGTGATGGAGCGGCTGCTCCAGACCCTGGTCGACACCGGTTCGCCGTACGCGATCATCGACATCACGGGTGTCCCGGCCGTTGACACCCAGGTCGCCCAGCACATCCTCAAGACCGTGGTGGCCGCCCGGCTGATGGGCGCCGACTGCATCATCTCCGGCATCCGGCCGCAGATCGCCCAGACGATCGTCGCCCTCGGCATCGAGTTCGGCGACATCGCCACCAAGGCGAGCCTCGCCGACGCCCTGCGGCACGTGCTGCGGCTGACCGGCGTGGACAACGCCCGCCGCCACCAGCGCCGGGAGTCCTGATGGAGCGGGTGCCGGTCCTCAAGATCGGCGACATCCTGCTGGTCTCCATCCAGGTCGACATGTCCGACCAGACGGCGGTGATGCTCCAGGAGGATCTGGCCGAGCGGATCGTCGCCACCGGCTGCCACGGCGTGATCATCGACATCACGGCGCTGGACATCGTCGACTCGTTCGTCGGCCGGATGCTCTCCACCATCGCGTCCATCTCCAAGGTGCTGGACGCCGAGACGGTCGTGGTCGGGATGCGTCCCGCCGTGGCCATCACGCTGGTCGAGCTGGGTCTGTCGCTCAACAGCATCCGGACCGCGCTGAACGTCGAGCGCGGCATGGAGCTGATCGCGGCGGCCCGCACCGACGAGTGGGTCATGGTCGACGGCGACGAGGACGCCGAGACGACGGCCACGACATGACCGCCGGTGTCGACCTGGGCGCGCCGCAGACCCAGGCGATCCGCAGCGACGACGACGTCGTGCGGGTACGGCAGCTGGTGCGTACGGTCGCGGTGGCCACGAAGCTCTCGCTGGTCGACCAGACCAAGCTGGTCACCGCCGCCAGCGAGCTGGCCCGCAACACGCTGATCCACGGCGGGGGCGGCACCGCCGACGTGGCGGGCGTCGACGACGGCCGCCGCCGCGGGGTGCGGATCGTCTTCACCGACTCCGGGCCGGGGATCCCGGACCTCGACCTGGCCCTGACCGACGGGTACACCACCGGCGGCGGCCTCGGCCTCGGGCTGAGCGGAGCCCGCCGCCTGGTGGACGACTTCGACATCGTCACCGCCGTCGACGAGGGCACCCGGATCACCGTCACCAAGTGGTCCCGATGATCGGCGACGTGGTCGCCGACCACGGTCTCTGGTTCCGGGTGGAGGGCAGTGGCGCGGGCAGCGGCGCACGCCGGGCGGCCGAGCGCCTCGGCGTCCAGTTGGGGTTGGGCGAGCGCCGCGTCGCCGACCTGGCCATCGTCGCCGCCGAGCTGACCAGCAACCTGGTGAAGCACGCCCAGGAGGGGGTGCTGCTGCTCCGCCCGGCGCGCCGGGCCGGGCGGGCCGGGGTGGAGCTGGTGGCCATCGACTCCGGGCCGGGCATGGCCGACCTGACCGTCTCGTCGTGGGACGGGCACTCCACCACCGGCACGCTGGGCATCGGCCTGGGCGCGATCGCCCGGCAGGCGACCTGGTACGACGGCTACTCGCAACCGGACCGGGGCACGGTCCTGGCCGTGCAGGTCTGGTCCGGGCCGGCCCCCGAGCCGTCCTGGGCGGGCGGGCTGGTCCGGCCGATCACCGGTGAACAGGTCAGCGGCGACGGGTACGGCGTCCGGGTCGCCGAGGGACGCCACCAGGTGCTGGTCTGCGACGGCCTCGGGCACGGGCCGCTGGCGGCGGCCGCCACGGAGGCGGCGCTCGCCGCGTTCCGGGACGCACCGGCCACTTCGCCGGCCACGGTGGTGCAGCATCTGCACCGGGCCATCGCGCACACCCGGGGGGCCGCGCTGGCCGTGGCCGAGCTGGATCCGGCCATGGGCTTGCTCCGGTACGCCGGCCTCGGCAACATCGCAGCCATGATCGTGGTGGAGGGCGAGCGGCGTCGCGGGCTGGTCTCGCTGCCCGGCATCGCCGGCCACCAGCGCCCCGCCGTGCGGGAGTACGAGTACCCGTTCGCCGCCGGCGCGAGGCTGGTCATGCACAGCGACGGCGTGGTCGACCGCTGGGACCTCGCCGACTACCCCGGCCTGCTCGGGCGGTCGCCCCTGGTGACGGCCGCCACCCTGCTCCGGGACGCCGGTACCCGCCGCGACGACGCCTCCGTCCTGGTCGCCCAGGGCTGGTCATGACCGGGCCGGCCGGCACACCCCCGCTGCTCCAGATGGCGCTCCGGGTCGAACAGGACATCTTCGTCGTCCGGCAGCGTGGTCGGGAGGTCGCCGCGGCGGTCGGGCTGGAACACCAGGACCAGGTCTGGATCGCCACGGCGCTCAGCGAGGTCGCCCGGGACCTGCTGCGGACCGCCGGCGGGGCGGACGTCACCTTCTCGGTGTTTCGACGTCGCCGCCGGGCGGTACGTGCTGTACGCGGACCTCGCGCCGGTGCGCCCGCTCCCGGACGGCAGCTACCAGCCGCAGTCCGGCGCGGTGGCGCGGCTGGTGGACATGCTGGGCGTCGTGGCGGACGAGGGGGATACGGTCGTGAGGATGTCCCGACGTGTCCCCGCCAACTCGCCGGCGCTGACCCTGGAACGGCTGGCCGAACTCCGTGCGGAGCTGGCCGACACCGCTCCGGGCACCGCCCTGGACGAGTTGGCCACGCAGAACCAGCAGCTGATCGCCGCGCTGGACGAGGTACGCAGCCAGCGCGACGAGCTGGAGGTGCTCAACTCCGAGCTCCAGGAGACCAACCGGGGTGTGATGGCGCTCTACAACCAGCTCACCGAGGAGTTGGAGGAGACCAACCGCGGGGTGGTCGCCCTCTACGCCGAGCTGGACGAGAAGTCCGCCCAGCTGCGTGCGGCCAGCGAGTCGAAGAGCCGGTTCCTGGCCAACGTCAGCCACGAGCTGCGCGCCCCGGTCACCGCGATCATCGGGCTGTCCCGGCTGCTCGGTGACTCCGCCTCCGACCCGCTCACCACCGAGCAGGCCCGCCAGGTGGGACTGATCCGGTCGTCGGCGGACGACCTGCTCGGCCTGGTCAACGAGCTGCTCGACCTGGCCAAGGCCGAGTCCGGCCGGATCGAGCCGAACTGGGCCGACGTGGACCTGCGGGCGCTCTACGGGCAGCTCCGGGGCACGCTGCGGGCGTTGGCCACCCGGCCGGAGGTCGAGCTGGTGGTGGAGGAGCCGCCGCACCCGGCCACCGTCCGCTCCGACGAGGTGCTGCTCGCCCAGGTGCTGCGCAACCTGCTGCACAACGGGTTGAAGTTCACCGAGCGGGGCGAGGTGCGGCTGCGCGCGGAGCGGCATGACGACCGCTGGTCGCTGTCGGTCTCGGACACCGGCGTCGGCATCCCGCCGGAGCTGCACGAGCGGGTCTTCGAGGAGTTCTACCAGGTGCCCGGGGCGACCCGGGTCGGTGGCACGGGCCTCGGGCTGCCGTACGCGCGCCGGCTGGTGATGCTGCTCGGCGGGACGCTGGAGCTGTCCAGCGCGCCGGGCCGCGGCAGCACTTTCACCGTCACCCTGCCCACGGGCGGAGCGTGACGGTGGGGGGCGGCGCGACGACCGTGCTCGTGGTCGACGACAGTCGTGCCAAGCGCTATCTGCTGGTCAGCTGGCTGACCCGGGCCGGGTTCGAGACGATCGAGGCGGAGAACGGCGCCGAGGCGCTGACCCGGCTGGAGACCGACCGGGTGGACCTGGTGGTGCTCGACGTCCGGCTGCCGGACCTCAGCGGCTTCGAGGTCTGCGAACGGATCAAGGAGCGCAACCCGGCGATGCCGGTCATCCACGTCTCCGCGCACGCGGTCGACGTGGTGGACCGGGCGCAGGGGCTGACCCGGGGCGCCGACGCCTACCTGGCCGAGCCGATCGAGCCGGAGGAACTGGTCGCCACCGCGCACGCGGTGCTCCGCTACTACCAGGCGCGGCAGCGGGCCGAGCTGCTCGCCGAGCGACTGGCCGCGCTCGCCGACGCCACCGTGCAGATGCACGCCGCTTCGAACTTCGTCCGGTTGCTGGAGGCAGCGGCCGCCGGCGCGGCGCATATCTTCAAGAGCCCGGCGGCGGTGATCGCGGAGACCTTCGACGGGGACTGCCTGGCCGGCGTGGCGGCCGGCCCGGACGCCGCCCCGCACGTCGTCCCGTGGGTGGTCGACGACACCGGGGTGCCGATCGGCACCACCGTCCGGGTCGACGAGCCCGCCGCGTGGGATCTGGTCGACTGGCCGACCGGTGACACGGTGACCGTGGCCGCCGCCAAGCTGCGCGAGGACCGGGCCCCGCTCTACGTGGTGGTGCCGACCGCGACCCAGACGGTGCGGACGCCGGTGCTGGTGCAACTCGCCCAGGCGATCGCCTCGGCGGCCGAGGCACAGCGCTCCTTCGACGAGGAGCACCGGATCGCGGTCACCCTCCAGCGCAGCCTGCTGCCCCGCCGGCTGCCCGAGATCGCCGGCCTGGACCTGGCGGTCCGGTACGAGCCGGCCAGCGCCCAGACCGAGGTGGGCGGCGACTTCTACGAGTTGGTGATGCTCGACGGGCACCTGCTGATGGCGATCGGCGACGTGGCCGGGCACTCGCTGCACGCCGCGACGGTGATGGCCGAGCTGCGGCACGCGGTCCGGGCGTACGCGGTCGAGGGGCACCAGCCGGGGGTGATCCTGGACCGGGTCAACGAGCTGATGTGTACCCTGCTGCCGAACGAGCTGGCCACCATCTGCGTACTGCTGCTGCACCCTGGCAGCGGCCTGATCCGGCTGGCCAGCGCGGGGCACCTGCCGGCGCTGGTCAGCCTGGACGGCCGGGTGGAGTTCGTCGAGCAGGCCGCTCCGCTGCTCGGGGTCCGCGCGCCCCGCCCGCCGGACCTGGAGTTCGTGCTGCCGGCCGGCGCGACGCTGGTCCTCTACACCGACGGCCTGATCGAGCGGCGGGACGCCACCATCGACGAGGGGATGGCCGCGCTGGGCGCGGTCGCACCCGGGTGGACGACGACCTGGACCAGTTCTGCCAGCGGTTGCTGGTCGAGCTGGCCCCGCCGGAGATCCACGACGACATCGCCGTGGTCGCCCTCCGCCGTCGCTGACCGGCCCGTCGGTCGCGGACCCGGTCAGCTCAGCGAGCGGGCGTACGCCGCCGGGGAGACCCCGGTGACGGCGGTGAACTCGCGGACGAGGTGGGCCTGGTCGCTGTAGCCGAGGTCGGTGGCGAGCGTCGCCCAGTCGAGCGGCCCGCCGGCGGCGGCCTGCTCGATCGCCTCCTGGAGCCGGTACCGCCGGATCACCCACTTCGGACCGACGCCGACGTGGTCGAGGAAGAGCCGCTGGAGCCGTCGGGTGGACACGCCGTGCCGGCGCGCGAAGTCGTCCACCCGCCGGATGCCCCGGTCGGCGCGGATCTCCTCGACCAGCGCGGTCGCTTCGGCGGCCAGCGGGTCGGGCCGGGGCGCCCAGCCGGTGAGCAGGGCGTCCAGCCGGCGGCAGCGGTCGTCGTCGGTGCCGAGGCAGACCGGGCCGGCGGCGGGGAGGCCGACGGCTTCGAGCGGCCGGCGTCGGCCGGTCAACTCGGCGACCGGCCGTCGCCAGAAGGGCCGGAAGCCGCCCGGCCGGAACTGGACGCCGCTGGTCCGGCCGGCGCCGTGCAGGGTGATGGCGAAGAGTTCGCCCGCGGGGCCGGCCACCTCGGCGGTCTCCGGGCCGCCTGCCGGGCCGTGGAACACCACGTTGACCGCCGGGTGCGGCACCACCCGCTGCTCGAAGGGCTCGGTCAGCTCCCAGTCGATGAGCCAGTAGTGCTCGACGTATGCCTGCAGCGCCGGGGTGGGCAACCGGCGGCGGAAGCGGACCTGCCGCAGCAGCCGGCCGGGGTCGAGGATGCCCCTGCTGTCCCGCCGCGGTCGCTGTCGCATTTCTTCAAGACCACCTTCATACGCTGGCCCTATGACCACGAAGACTAGTGAGCTGCTGGCCACCGCCGCACCTCGGACGGTGGCGGTGGTCCGCGGCATCTCCGACGACCAGCTCTCCCGGCCCACCCCGTGCCCGGACTACCTGGTGCGCGACCTGCTCAACCACCTGTACGACGTGGTGGTCAACTTCCAGGCGCTCGCCCGGAGACGGGAGGTCGACTGGTCGGCGAAGACCGACCACCTGACCGAGGGCTGGCGGGACCGGTTCGCGGCGGAGACCGCCCGCCTGGTCGAGGCCTGGGCCGACCCGGCCAGCCTGGAGGGCGTCTCGCCCGGCATGGGCCTGCCGCAGGAGACGGTCGGTGCGATGGCCCTGACCGACCTGACGGTGCACGCCTGGGACCTGGCCCGGGCCACCGGCCAGCGCCTGGACGTCGAGCCGGAGGTCCTCGCCGAGCTGCACGGGTTCATGGACCGGATGGGCGACACCGGCCAGCAGATGGGTGCCTTCGCCGCACCCCACCCGACCACCCCCGACGCCACCGACCTGGACCGCCTCCTGTCCCGCACCGGCCGCAACCCCATCTGGCACCCCTGACCCTTTCACCCTCCCTCCCCGCCAGCCGCTCCCGCTTCACGCGATCTTGCAGTTGGGGCCCGCTTTTCGCGGCACTTGCCCGGTATTGCGGGGGCACCAACTGCAAGATCGCGCGGGAGGGAGGGGGAGGGGTTGACGGGGCTATTCGCTGAGTGAATAGTGGTGCGGTGTCCACTCAGCATGTTCTGCTCGGGTTGCTGGCGGGTGGGGCGCGGCACGGGTACGAGCTGAAGCGGGCCCACGACGCGCGGCTGCCCCGGGCCCGGCCGCTCGCCTTCGGCCAGGTCTACGCCACCCTCGCCCGCCTCCAACGCGACGGGCTGGTGGTGCCCGCCGGGCAGGAGCGCGACGGCGGTCCGGACCGCACGGCATACGCGCTCACCGACGAGGGACGGGCCGCGCTGGAGCACTGGCTCAGCACGGTTGAGCCGCCCGTGCCGTACGTGGCCAGCACGCTCTTCGCCAAGGTGGTCGTCGCGCTGCTGGCCGCCGACGTCGACCGGGCCCGGGCGTACCTGACCGCCCAGCGCCGGGCGCACACCGCGCGCCTGCGCGAGCTGACCGCCGTCAAGACCGCCCCCTCGGCCACCCTGGACGACGTCGTCGCGGCCGACTTCGCCATCGCCCACCTCGACGCCGACCTGCGGTGGCTGCACACCACCCTGGACCGGGTCGCCGACTGGCACCGGGAGGTGCACTCGTGACACACCTGGAAGCTCGCGGCGTGGTCAAGGCGTACGGCAGGACACCCGCGCTCGGCGGGGTGACCCTCGACGTGGCCGAGGGGGAGATCGTGGCGGTGACCGGCCCGAGCGGGTGCGGCAAGTCCACCCTGCTGCACTGCCTCGCCGGCATCCTCCGCCCCGACGCGGGCGAGGTCACCTGGCGCGGCGCGCGGATCGACACCTGGTCCGAAGCGGCCCGGTCCCGGCTGCGCCGCACCGAGTTCGGGGTGCTCTTCCAGTTCGGCCAGCTCGTCGCCGAGCTGACCGCGGCGGAGAACGTCGCCCTTCCGCTGCTTCTCGCCGGCACGGGGCGGCGAGAGGCGCGGACGGCGGCGCTGACCTGGCTGGACCGGCTGGGAGTGGCCGAGGTCGCCGACGTCCGGCCCGGCGAGATGTCCGGCGGTCAGCAACAGCGCTGTGCCACCGCCCGGGCGCTGATCACCGAGCCCCGGGTGCTGTTCGCGGACGAGCCGACCGGCGCGCTGGACACCCTCGCCGGCGAGCAGGTGCTCACCCAACTGGTCCGGCTCGCCCGCGAGCAGCGCACCACCGTCGTGCTGGTCACCCACGAGCCACGGATCGCCGCGTACGCCGACCGGGAGGTGATGCTCCGGGACGGCCTGGTCGACCACACCGGGCTGGGGCTGGACACGCCGCTCGCGGGCGGCCACCGGTGAGGCCGGCCACCCTGGTCCGCCTCGCCCTGGCCGGCACCCGCACCGACACCGCCCGGGTAGTGCTGACCGCGCTGAGCGCCACGCTCGCCGTCCTCGCCGGCCTGGCCGCGCTGACCGTGCTGGCCATCCCGACACCATCCGGGGGGTCCGACGCACTCTCCGACCAGTACACCAACGGGCTGCTGCGAGAGCCGGGGTTGCGCGGCGGGACCGCGTTCGCCCTGCTGCTGCTCATGCTCCCGGTGCTGGGCCTCGCCGGGCAGTGCGCCCGGCTCGGCGCTCCCGCCCGGGACCGTCGACTGGCCGCGCTCCGGCTGGCCGGAGCCACCCCCGGCGAGGTCACCCGGGTCGCCGCGGCGGAGACCGGCCTGGCCGCCCTGCTCGGCGCGTCGACCGGGCTGCTGATCTACCTGGCCGGTCACCAGCTGATGCACCGGCCGGACGCCCAAGGCCGGCTTCCGCTCCCCACCGACGTGTACCCGCCGACGGCTGGCATCGTGGCGGTGGTGCTCGGGTTGCCGGCGCTCGCCACGCTGGCCACCGCCCTGCTGCTGCGTCGGGTGACGACCACCCCGTTCGGCGTGGCCCGGAAGGCCCGGACCAGGCCGCCCTGGCCCTGGCCGGGCCTGCTGATCCTGCTCGGGCTGGCCGCCTTCGCCGCCTTCCGGCCGGCCGGGCTCTGGTACGAGCGTCGGCACAGCGAGCCACCGCTCTGGCTGCTGCCGACGCTGCTGGTCGGTGGGGGCCTGATCGCCATGATCGGGGTGGTCACCGGGACCGGTTGGATCTCCCACCGCACCGGCCGTCTGCTGCACCGGTACGCCCGGGGGCCGGCCGCGCTGCTGGCCGCCTGCCGGTTGACAGCCGATCCGTGGGCGGCAGCCGGACTTTCGCCGCGCTCCTCGCCGCGCTCATCTTCGGGGCCGGAGCCGCCGGGATCCGTGCCGACTTCCTGGCCACGATCGAACTGGGGCGGCGGACCGGCAACGGGATGGCCGCACCCGACGACTTCTACCTGGGCGCGATGGACCTGGTCGACCTGGCGGTCGCGGTCGCCATGACGATCGCGGCGGGCGGCCTGCTGGTCGCGCTGGTGGAGGGGATCGTCGCCCGGCGGCAGGCGTATGCGGCGCTGGTGGCGACCGGGGTGCCCCGGGGGGTCATCGGCCGGTCCATCCTCTGGCAGTCCCTGGCGCCGGCGGCACCCGCGATCGCCGTCGCGCTCACCGTCGGTCTCCTGCTCGTCCGGGGCGCGTTCCCGGCGCCGACCGGCGGTGGCTACTCGCAGGAGATCTGCGACGCCGGGGAGAAGCTCTGCGCCGGCGAGGTCACCCGCGCCCAGTACGTCCGCACGGAGTGGGTTTCCCGGGTGACCGTGCCGCCGGACGTACCGTGGGACCGGCTGGCCTGGCTCGGCGCCGGCGCCCTCGGCGCGGTGCTGGTGACCGTGGGGGTCGGCCTGCTCTTCCTGCGCTCCAGCACCGCGGTGGAGGAGTTGCGGACGACCTGATGTGACGCCGCCGCCGCCGGTCACGCTGTTGCCTGCGGAGGACCCGCCGGTGGGTCCCTCCGGGCCGGGGCCGGGGCCGGACCGGCCGGCGGAACGCGGAACATCGGGAGATCACCAGCATGCAGAACCAGCCCGGCGGGGCGCCACCGGTCTTCGTCGACCGGACCGGACGACGTCGCCGGCTCACCGTCATCGCCGGCGCGGCGATGGGCCTCGGCCTGCTGACCAGCCTCGGGCTGATCCTCGCCGGCCTCTTCTTCGACTCCTCCGTCCCGCTGCCCGGCTGGTCGGAGACCAGGCAGCGGCCCCCCGTCGAGGCCGGGGTGGACGCCCCCGGCGAGGTACGCCAGCCGAGCAGCCCCAGCCCGCGCCCGGTGCCGGTGACCAGCACCTCCGTGCCCGCTCCGGCACCCTCGCCGACCTCCGCCGGCGCCCGGGCCACCGCCCCGGCGCCCCGGGCGTCCATGAGCAGCCCGCCGGGCCAGGGCGCCGAGCGGCGCACCGCCAAGCCCAGCCGCACCCCGCGCAAGCCATGACGATGGCGAGACACGTGGCCCGGCCCGACCCTCGGGCGCACTGGCTGCTGCTCCTGCTCGGTCTGTTCGTCCTGCTCGCGGCGCTGAGCTTCAACGGGCTGGTCACCAACGTCGGCGGTGGGTCCGGCCCGTCGGACGCGCCCGCCTCGCCCGCCCTCCGCCAGGCGGCCGCCGGCGGGCCGGTGCTGCGGCTGGACGGGCCGACGCCGGTCACCCGGCGGATGCCGGCGCGGACGATCGCCCTGACCTTCGACGACGGGCCGGACCCGCGCTGGACCCCGCAGGTGCTTGACGTGTTGCGCCGGCACCACGCGCACGCCACGTTCTTCGTGGTCGGCGCGCGGGTCGACGAGCACCCGGAGCTGGTCCGGCGGATCCTCGCCGAGGGCCACGAGATCGGCTCGCACACCTTCACCCACGCCGACCTGACCGCGGTGCCGCGCTGGCGGGCCGGGTTCGAACTGGCCTGGACCCGCAGCGCCGTCGCCGGGGCCACCGGCCGCGAGGTGACCCTGCTCCGGCTGCCGTTCTCGTCGGTCACCACCTCGCTCACCGGGCCGCAGTACCAGGCGCTGCGGGACGCCGCAGGCAGCGGCCACGTTGGCGTGCTCACCGACCGGGACACCAAGGACTGGCAGCGACCCGGCGTACCCGCCATCGTCCGGGCCGCCGGTCCGCAGGACGGGGCGGGGGCGGTGGTCCTGATGCACGACGGCGGCGGCGACCGCAGCCAGACCGTGGCCGCCCTCGACCAGCTGCTGCCCCAGCTGACCCGCGAGGGCTACCGGTTCACCACCGTCTCGGCGGGGATCGGCGCGCCGGACTCGATGGTGCCGGCCGGCGCGGGCGCCCGGCTCAGCGGCACCGCGCTGCGCTGGGCGCAGACCGGTTCCGGCTGGCTGGCCGCGGCCATGAACCTGCTGCTCGGCGTCGCGCTGCTGCTCGGCGTCGCCCGGCTGGCGGTGCAGGTGGTCTGCGCCCAGCTGCACGTCCGCCGGGTCCGCCGGCCGCGGTACCGCCGGCCCGAGGTGAACGCCCCGGTCTCGGTCATCGTGCCGGCGTACAACGAGGCGGCGAACATCGCCGCCACCGTGCGGTCGCTGGTCGCCAGCGCGTACCCGGCGCTGGAGGTGATCGTGGTGGACGACGGCTCCAGCGACGGCACCGCGGAGATCGTCGAGCGGCTGCGGCTGCGCGGGGTGCGGGTGATCCGGCAGGCCAACGCCGGCAAGCCGGCGGCGCTGAACACCGGCATCCGGGCCGCCCGGGCGGACCTGCTGGTGCTGGTCGACGGGGACACGGTGTTCCAGCCGGACACCGTGCACCGCCTGGTGCAGGGCTTCGCCGACTCCACGGTCGGCGCGATCTCCGGCAACACCAAGGTGGCCAACCGGCGTCGGCTGCTCGGCCGCTGGCAGCACCTGGAGTACGTGATCGGCTTCAACCTCGACCGCCGGATGTACGACGTGCTGGAGTGCATGCCGACCATCCCGGGCGCGATCGGCGCGTTCCGCCGGGAGGTGCTGCTGGCCGTGGGCGGTGTCCCCGCCGACACCCTCGCCGAGGACACCGACCTGACGATGCGGGTGCTCCGGGCCGGCTGGCGGGTGGTGTACGAGGAGGGCGCGATCGCCTGGACCGAGGCGCCCTCGTCGCTGCGCCAGCTCTGGCGGCAGCGCTACCGCTGGTGTTACGGGACGATGCAGGCGATGTGGAAGCACCGGCACGCGCTGCGCGAGCCGGGCGCCGGCGGCAAACTGGGGCGGCGGGGCCTGCCGTACCTCACCGTCTTCCAGATCCTGCTGCCGCTGGCGGCCCCGGCGGTCGACGTCTTCGCCCTCTACGGGCTGCTCTTCCTGCCCTGGTCGGCGCTGGTCCTGGCCTGGGCGGGGCTGCTCCTGCTGCAGGGCTTCACCGCCGCGTACGCGTTGCGCCTGGACCGGGAGCGGTTCGGCCCACTGTGGACGCTGCCGTTCCAGCAGCTCGTTTACCGGCAGGTGATGTACCTGGTGGTGGTGCAGTCGGTGGTCACCGCGGTGATCGGCAACCGGCTGCGCTGGCAGCGGATGGTGCGGACGGGCGAGGCGGCCGCGCTGGTCGGCGCGGGACCGGCTCCCCGCTGACGCCGCCCCGGCTGTGCTCTCGATCCGTGCCGGTCGGGTGCGGTCAGCGGGCGTCGAAGAGGCCGGCGGACCAGGAGACCGCCACGCCGATGGCGGCGGAGCAGCAGCAGATCAGCAGGGCGGCGGCGACCACGCCGAGGATCATCCAGGCCGTCCCGCGCCGGGCCGCGCCCGTTCCGGCCGGCACGTCCGCCCGGGGTGCCTCCTCGTCGTCGCTCACCGCGGCAGTCTATGCGCGCGTCGCCGGCCCGGATTCCGGCACGGATGGCGGTGCCCGGCGCGGCCGGAGTGGACCCGCCGTCCCGGTCTTGCAGGGCGAGTGACGGCCGTCCGCCCGGAAGCGGGGCGCCGGCCGGGGAACGGCGGGGCGGGCGGCGGTGGGCGGTCGGGCAGGATGGGGCGATGGAGCTGATCTCGATCGACGACGTTCGGGCCGCCGCCGACGACATCGCCGGGACGGTGGTGCGTACGCCGCTGCTGCCGGCCCCGTGGGACGGTGAGCTGTGGCTCAAGCCGGAGAGCCTGCAACCGGTGGGCTCGTTCAAGCTGCGCGGGGCGACCCACGCGGTGGCCCGGCTAGACCCGGCGACCCGGGCCCGGGGCGTGGTGACCCACTCGTCCGGCAACCACGGCCAGGCGCTCGCCTACGCGGCGCGGGCCGCGGGCGTCCCCTGCACGGTGGTCGTCCCGGCGGGAGCGCCGCCGGTCAAGGTGGACCGGATCCGGGCGCTCGGCGCGGAGGTGCGCCTGGTCCCGCCGGCCCGCCGGCTCGCCGAGGCGGAACGGATCGCGGCCGACACCGGCGCCGCGCTGGTGCCGCCCTTCGACGACCGGCGGGTCATCGCCGGGCAGGGCACCATCGGCCTGGAGATCGTCGCGGACCTGCCCGACGTGGACGTGGTGCTGGTGCCGGTGGGCGGCGGCGGGCTCGCCTCGGGAGTGGCCACGGCGGTGCCGGCGCTCCGCCCGTCGGCCCTGGTGATCGGCGTGGAGCCGCTGCTCGCCGCCGACGCCAAGGAGTCGCTCGCCGCCGGCGAGGTGGTGGTCTGGGATGTCGAGCGGACCTACCGGACCAGCGCCGACGGGCTGCGTACGCACCTGTCCGCGCTGACCCTCGCCCACCTGCGGGACCGCCTCGACGGCATCGTCACGGTGACCGAGGAGGAGATCCTCGCCGCCACCGGTCGGCTGGTGCGGGACGCGCGCCTGGTGGCCGAGCCGAGCGGCGCGGTGGCCCTGGCGGCTCGGTTGTCGCACCGCGACGAACTGCCCGCCGGGCGTACCGTCGCCGTGGTGACGGGCGGCAACGTCGACCCGGCGCGGCTCGCGTCGGTGCTGGCCTGACCGGAGGGGCCGGCGACCCGGGCCCCTCCGTCGGTGGTCAGGCGCGGCGGAGGCGGTCCAGGATCCAGGCGTTGATGAACGCCTCCTCACGCCAGGCGTCGTACCGGCCGCTGGGTCCGCCGTGGCCGGCGCCCATCTCGGTCTTGAGCAGGTAGTCGCCCTGCGGCGCGACCGCGCGCAGCCGGGCGATCCACTTGGCCGGCTCGTGGTAGAGCACCCGGGTGTCGTTCAGGCTGGTCACCGCGAGGATGGCCGGATAGTCGACCGGGGCCACGTTCTCGTACGGGGTGTACGACTTCATGTACGCGTACACCTCGGGGTCGTCGAGCGGGTTGCCCCACTCCTCCCACTCGGTGACGGTCAGCGGCAGTGACGGGTCGAGGATCGAGGTGAGCGCGTCCACGAAGGGCACCTGCGCGACGATGCCGGTGAACGCGTCCGGGGCCAGGTTGGCCACCGCGCCCATCAGCAGGCCGCCGGCCGAGGCGCCCCGGGCCACGAGGCGGTCGGCGGCCGTCCAGCCGGCCTTGGCCAGGTGCCGGGCGCAGGCCACGAAGTCGGTGAAGGTGTTCTTCTTGGCCAGCAGCTTGCCCTGGTCGTACCAGCGCCGGCCCAGCTCGCCGCCGCCGCGGATGTGCGCCACCGCGAAGATCACGCCCCGGTCGAGCAGGGAGAGCCGGGCGATGGAGAACCACGGGTCCATGCTCGCCTCGTACGACCCGTAGCCGTAGATGACGGCGGGGGCGGAGCCGTCGCGCGGGGTGCCCTTGCGGCAGATCAGCGAGATCGGCACCCGGGTGCCGTCGTCGGCGAGCGCCCAGTCCCGGTGCTGCTCGTAGTCGGCCGGGTCGTACGGCCGGCCGTCCGGCCCGGGCCGCACCGGCTTCTGCTTGCGCAGCACCATCTGCCGGGTGACCAGGTCGTAGTCGTAGACCGAGTCGGGGGTGACCAGCGAGGTGTAGCGCAGCCGCACCTCATTGGTGCGGTACTCCGGGTTGGCGTCCAGCCCGACGCTGTAGATCGGCTCGGGGAAGTCGATGTCGTACGGGTCGCCGCCGCCCACCGGCAGCACCCGCAGCCCGGTCAGGCCGTTGGTGCGCAGCGAGACGACCAGGTGGTTCTCGAACGCGTCGACCGACTCCAGCCGGGTGCCGGGGGAGTGCTCGATCAGCGGCGTCCAGTCGCCGGGCGCGTCCGCCGAGGTGTACGCCAGCGCGAAGTCCTCCGCGCCGTCGTTGTGCAGGATCAGGAACCGGTGCCCGTGGTGCTCCACGGCGTACTCGACGCCCTGCCGGCGGGGCGCGATGATCGCCGGCTCGCCGGTGGGGTTGGCCGCCGGGATCACCCGTACCTCGCTGGTGATCTTGCTGTGGATGTCGATGACCACGAACCGCTCGGAGCGGGTCAGCTCGACGCCCACCCAGAACCGCTCGTCGTCCTCCTGGTGGACCACCACGTCCTCGCCGGACGCCGTGCCGACGGTGTGCCGCCAGACCCGGTTCGGCCGCCACGCCTCGTCCACCGTGACGTAGAAGAGGGTGGAGGCGTCGGTGGACCAGGCGGTGCCGTAGAAGGTGTCCGGCACCTCGTCGGCCAGCACCTCGCCGGTGGAGAGGTCCTTGATCCGCAGGGTGAACCGCTCGTCGCCGGCGAAGTCCGTCGAGTACGCCAACCAGCGGCCGTCCGGGCTGACGTCGAACGCGCCGAGCGAGAAGAAGTCGTGCCCCTCGGCGAGCAGGTTGCCGTCGAGCAGCACCTCCTCGCCGTCCAGCGGGGCGCCGTCGGCGCTGATCGGGGGCGCGGTCTCGCCGTCGCGGACGGCCCGGCGGCAGTGCACGCCGTACTGCTGACCCTCGACGGTGCGGGTGTAGTACCAGTACCCGTCCTTGCGGGTCGGCACCGACAGGTCGGTCTCCTGGGTGCGCCGGCGGGTCTCCTCGAACAGCTGCGCGCGCAGCGCCTCGAGGTGCGCGGTGCGCGCCGCCGTGTACGCGTTCTCCGCGGTCAGGTGGGCGATCGTCTCCGGGTCGTCCTTGGCGGCGAGCCAGGCGTACTCGTCGACGACGGTGTCGCCGTGGTGGGTGCGCTCGGTCGGGACGCGCTTGGCGACGGGTACGGGCGACGGCTCCAGGTCGCGGCGCGGCGACAGACGCGCCGAGCTGGAGTTGTCGGGGGTCTCGATGGTCACGGCGTCACGTTACCGGCCCCCGGCGCGCCGTCGTGGGGTACGCGCGGCACGGGATCCGGCAACCCCGCCACCACGTCTTTCGAACACATGTACGATGACCGGCATGGCGGCTGCAGCGAGTTCCACGAACCGGCCCGGAGCCCTGGAGATCACCCGGCGACTGGCGGAGATCTGCGGCCCGCCGTTCGCCCGCTTCGCCGGCCCCGCCGACGAGGTGGCCGGCCGGACGGCGCGCTGGGTGGCGGTGCCGGGCGGTCCGCACGCCGCCGCCGAGGTGCTGCCGGCTGGCCGCGCGCACCAGCTCACCGTCGTGCCGCGCGCGCGGCACCAAGATCGACTGGGGTGCCGCTCCGGCCCAGGTCGACATCATGCTCGACACCGGCCGGCTCGCCGGGATCTGGCACGAGCCGCAGGGCTCACCGGTCGCCGAGATCGGCGCCGGCACCCCGCTCCGGGCGGTCCAGGCGACCCTGACCGCACCGGCCAGCGGCTGCCGATCGACGTGCCCTCTCCCGGGGCGACCCTCGGCGGGGTGCTCGCGGCCGACGAGGCCGGCCCGCTGCGGCACCGGCACGGCAGTCCGTGCGCCCAACTGGTCGGGGTCCGCTACCTGGACGCCGAGGGCGAGCTGGTCAGCCTGGGTGCGGCCGGCACCGCGCGGCTCGGCCAGGCCGGGCCGGCGGGCGGCGAACCAGCGGGCGGCGAACCGGCGGGCGGCGGCGCGGC
>NZ_JAEVHJ010000090.1:0-21865 GCF_016802855.1 Micromonospora sp. ATA51
CTCGGTCGGCTCGGCCGGCTCGACCGGGACCGCCCGGGGCTGCGGGGCGACGGACCCGGCGCGGCCGGGCGCCGCTCGTCGCCGGCCGCCGGCCCGGAGGACGGTCCGTCCTGCTCCGGGGCCGCTGGTCTGCTGGTCACGACGTTCATTTGACACTGGTACGGCGAGGCGACCGGGCAGCTCAGGCCGCGTGTCGGCGACAAATCGGACGGGGTGTCGGCGTCCCGGACCGGCCGCCGCCACCCCGGGGCCCCTATTGATTCGCCGCCACCCCGTGACGGTCACTAGGCTTGCTGGTCATGAGTCACGTTCTCGCCGCGGTCGCCTGGCCCTACGCCAACGGCCCGCGCCACATCGGCCACGTATCCGGATTCGGCGTTCCCTCCGACGTCTTCGCCCGGTACATGCGGATGGCCGGTCACGACGTGCTCATGGTCTCCGGCACCGACGAGCACGGCACGCCGATCCAGGTGCAGGCCGACGCCGAGGGCGTCACCCCGCGCGAGCTGGCCGACCGGTACAACCGGGTGATCGTCGAGGACCTGCACGGCCTCGGTCTGTCCTACGACCTGTTCACCCGCACCACCACCCGCAACCACTACGCGGTGGTGCAGGACCTGTTCGAGGGGATGTACCGCAACGGCTACATCGTCCCGAAGACCACCATGGGGGCGATCTCCCCGTCCACCGGCCGGACCCTGCCCGACCGGTACATCGAGGGCACCTGCCCGATCTGCGGGTACGACAGCGCCCGCGGCGACCAGTGCGACAACTGCGGCAACCAGCTCGACCCGATCGACCTGATCAACCCCAGGTCGAAGATCAACGGGGAGACCCCGAAGTTCGTCGAGACCGAGCACTTCTTCCTGGACCTGCCCGCCCTCGCCGACGCGCTGCGGCAGTGGCTGGACACCCGGGAGGGCTGGCGCCCCAACGTGCTGCGCTTCTCCCGGAACCTGCTCGACGACCTCCAGCCCCGGGCCATCACCCGCGACCTGGAGTGGGGCGTGCCGATCCCGCTGGACGGCTGGCGGGACCGCACCGACAAACGGATCTACGTCTGGTTCGACGCGGTGATCGGCTACCTGTCCGCCTCCATCGAGTGGGCCCGCCGCTCCGGCGACCCGGAGGCCTGGCGGAAGTGGTGGTCGACCGACGGGGAGGGCAAGGACGCCCTGGCCTACTACTTCATGGGCAAGGACAACATCGTCTTCCACTCGGTGATCTGGCCGGCGCTGCTCAGCGGCTACTCCGGCGAGGGCAGCCGGGACGGCGAGCCGGGCCAGCTCGGCCGGCTCAACCTCCCCACCGAGGTGGTCTCCAGCGAGTTCCTCACCATGGAGGGGCGGAAGTTCTCCTCGTCCCGCAAGGTCGTCATCTACGTCCGGGACTTCCTCGAGCGGTACGACGCCGACGCGCTGCGCTACTTCATCGCCGTCGCCGGCCCGGAGAGCAACGACACCGACTTCACCTGGGCCGAGTTCCTCCGCCGCAACAACGACGAGCTGGTCGCCGGCTGGGGCAACCTGGTCAACCGGTCCGTCTCGATGGCGGCGAAGAACTTCGGCGCCATCCCGCCGATCGACCCGGCCGGGCTCACCGAGGCCGACGAGGCGCTGCTCGCCACCGCCCGGGCCGGCTTCGCCGTCGTCGGCGACCTGATCGCCAAGCACCGGCAGAAGCAGGCCATCGGCGAGGCGATGAAGGTGGTCGCCGAGGCGAACCGGTATCTCTCCGAGCAGGCCCCGTGGAAGCTCAAGGGCGAGGCGGACAAGCCGCGGATGGGCACCATCCTGCACGTCGCCCTCCAGGTGGTCAGCGACGCCAACACGCTGCTCACCCCGTTCCTGCCGCACTCCGCGCAGCAGATCCACGAACTGCTCGGCGGCACCGGCGTGCACGCCCCGATGCCGGTGATCGAGCAGGTCGACGACCTCGACGGGGGGCCGTCGTATCCGGTGCTGACCGGCGACTACACCATCGGCGCGCGCTGGGAGTCGGTACCGCTGGAGGCGGGCCGGCACCTCGCCCCGCCGAAGCCCGTCTTCCGCAAGCTCGACCCGTCCATCGTCGACGAGGAGCTGGCCCGGCTCGCCGGCTGAGCCCGAACCGACCACGCCGCGCCCCGAGAAACCCGGGGGCCGCGGCCATGCCGGTGGCGGGTCAGGCGCGAGCCATCTGCGGCGCGCCGATGAACTCCATGATCGCCTGGTTGACCTCCGTCGGGTGCGTCCACGGCGTGCCGTGCGGCGCCCCCTTCAGGGTGACCAGCCGGACGTCGGACAGCATGTTCTGCAACCGCTGACCGGTCTTCGGGTACGGCAGCACGTTGTCCTTGTCGCCCTGGATGATCAGCACCGGGACGTTGATCTTCGACAGGTCGCCCCGGAAGTCGGTCAGCCAGGCGTCCACCGAGTCGTGGGTGCCCTTCGCCGACGCGTGCGCCCCGATCTGCCAGTGCGCCCGGTACGCCTCCTCGCTCACCCACTTGCCCTTGTTCTCGCTGTAGTTGAAGAACGTGTCGCAGAACTGGGTCAGGAAGGCGAACCGGTCGGCGATGATCGCCTTCTGGAAACCGTCGAACAGGCTCTTCTCGACACCCTCGGGATTGTCCCCGGTCTTCAGCAGGAACGGCGCCAACGGGGCCATCAGCACCGCCCGGTCCACCCGGTTCGAGCCGTACGCCCCCAGGTAGCGGGTCACCTCACCGGTACCCATGGAGTGGCCGACCAGGATCGCGTTGCGCAGGTCCAGCTCGGTCATCAGCACGTCGAGGTCGGCGGTGAAGGTGTCGTAGTCGTAGCCCATCGCCGGCTGGGCCGAGGCGCCGAACCCCCGCCGGTCGTACGTGATCACCCGGTAGCCCGCAGCCAGCAGGGGACCGCTCATCTTCTCCCAGGTCGCCCCGCTGAACGGGAAGCCGTGGATCAGCACCACCGGCTGCCCGGAGCCATGGTCCTCGTAGTACAGGTCGATGGGGGCGGAATTCTCCGTCCCCACGGTGATGAAGGGCATGGTCGTCTCCTGATGCGCGGCGTCTCGGACGTGCCGCGCATTCCCGGGCCGCCCTCCGTTATGCCACCGGGTACGGCAGGTCCACCACCCGGTCGTCGGCCACCTCCGCGCCCGGCCCCCAGGTCTCGTAGACGCCCCGTTCGTGGCACTGTGCCCCGGTCGTCGCCACCGGGTCCGCATCCGGCCGGCACAGCCGCAACCGCAGCCAGCCCGCCTCCTCCCGGAGCACCAGGCAGGGCACCCCCCGCCAGCTCGCGTGCCGCAGCCGGCGGGCCGCCGCCTCCACCGGGTAGCGGGCCGCCCGGGTCATCGCCAGCACCCGGAACCCGCCGGGCTGGTCGGACACCGCCTCGTACTCGCCCCCGGCATGGGCGCCGACGAGCTGGGTGGAGCGCGGGGCGTCGCCGGTCGGTACGTACTCCTGGTCGGGGGAGAGGCCGGGCACCGCGGCGAGCAGGTGCCGCCACTGCGGGCCGACCATGCGCAGCCAGCCGCGCTGCTCCGCCTGATAGGTGTAGAGCACCACCTCCACCCCCTCCGCAGGGTAGGCGAGCAGGGTGGCGTTGGCCGGCATCGGCAGGTCCGCGAAGTCCCGGGTGATGAACTCCGGGATGAGCTGGGCGTTGCTCGGCACGAACCCGGTGCCCAGCACCGGCGGCCCGAGCCGGTCCCGGGGCGGCAGCGCGGTCAGCCCCCGGTGCGCCGCGCCGACCGGCACGTCGTAGTCCTCCGGGCCGGCGGCCCGCCAGCGCAGCGCGTACGCCACGTCGGTGCCGTCCCGGCCGCCCTCGCCGTCACCCCGCAGCACGGCCATCCCGGCCGGCGTCCGCAGGTGCGCGACGTCGTGCTCCCGGTAGCAGAAGCCGTGCGGCAGCCAGCCCCGCACGTACCCGCCGAGCTGGCGGGCGGAGAGCACCTTGACCATCCGGGTGCCGGGCCGGATCACCGCCGAGGCGCGGACCGCCGCGAGCACCGGGTCGCCGGCCGCGGCCGGCTGCTGGCTGAGCTGGTGCACCTGCGCCCAGCCCCGCTCCCGGTGCACCGGCATCAGCAGCGGCGAGTCCGCCTCCTCGGTCGGCTCGGTCCCCCCGTGCACCGCCGTCACCTCGGTGACGTGGACAAACTTCCGCCAGGGGTGGGTGGCGCCGGGCCGGGGCGCCCACTCGAAACCGGGCGCCTCGTCCGCGCTGAACAGCTCGTACGCCGCGCCCCGGGCGATCTCCTCCGCCGGATGGACGCGGCCGTCGTACGTCACGTGCAGCCCGGCCCGCTCCGACGCGGTACCGCTGGCCTGGGGGGTGACGGTCACCACCGGGACGCTAAGCGTGACAGGTGTTGTTCGCGTGAACAGTCGGTGGCGGTCCGGAAACGCGGCGGCCGGTCGGTGTGTGATGCTGGCCGCGATGAGCGAGCAGACCGAATCCCGTAAGCAGCGCGCGGCCCGCCGGGCCGGGGAGTTCCCGCCCGCCCCGGAGGCGCTGCCCCGGCCCGTGCTGGACAGCCACACCCACCTGGACATCACCGTCAGCGAGGCCGGCGTGCCCGGGGGACCCGCCGACGACCCGGTCGCCGCCGCGATCGAGGTGGCCGCCGCCGTCGGCGTGGACCGGCTGGTCCAGGTCGGTGTGGACGTGGACTCGTCCGCCTGGGGCGCCGACGTCGCCGAGAAGTACCCGGCCGTGCTGGCCACCGTGGCGCTGCACCCGAACGAGGCGCCCCGCCTGGCCGACCTGAACGAGGCGCTGCGCCAGATCGAGGCCCTCGCGGCCCGGGACCGGGTCCGCGGCGTCGGCGAGACCGGGATGGACTTCTACCGCACCGGCGACGAGGGGCGGTCGGCGCAGGAGGAGAGCTTCCGCGCGCACATCGCCATCGCCAAGCGGTACGGCAAGGCGCTGGTCATCCACGACCGGGACGCGCACGCCGAGGTGCTGCGCATCCTCGACGACGAGGGCAGTCCCGACACCGTGGTGCTGCACTGCTTCTCCGGCGACGCCGAGTTCGCCGCCGAGTGCGTCCGCCGGGGCTACCTGCTCAGCTTCGCCGGCACGGTCACCTTCGGCAGCGCCGGGGCGCTGCGGGAGGCCGCCGCGCTCACCCCGCTCGACCAGATCCTGGTGGAGACCGACGCGCCGTACCTGACCCCGATGCCGCACCGGGGACGACCCAACGCGTCGTACCTGATCCCGCTGACGGTCCGGTCGCTCGCCGCGACCACCGGCGCGGACCTCGACGAGCTCTGCGCGGCGATCTCGGCGACCGGCGACCGCGTCTTCGGCCCGTGGTGAGCGGGCCGGAACCCGCCGCTACGCTGCGGAGCATGACCGGTCTCCTCGGCCCGGCGGAGATCCGGGAACTCGCCGCCCGCCTCGGCGTCGCCCCCACCAAGAAGCTCGGCCAGAACTTCGTGCACGACCCGAACACGGTCCGCCGGATCGTCACCACCGCTGGGCTCGCCCCGGACGACGTGGCGCTGGAGGTCGGCCCCGGCCTCGGCTCGCTCACCCTGGCCCTGCTCCCGGTCGCCGCGCACGTGCACGCCGTGGAGATCGACCCGACGCTGGCCGGCGCGCTGCCGGCGACCGCCGAGCGGTTCGCCGGCCCGGACGCCGCCCGGCTCACCGTGCACCAGGCCGACGCGCTGCGCGTCCGTGCGGCCGACCTGGCCGAACCGGCGCCCACCGCGCTGGTGGCCAACCTGCCGTACAACGTCGCGGTGCCGGTGGTGCTGCACCTCCTCGCCGAGCTGCCCACCCTTCGGCACGGCCTGGTGATGGTGCAGAAGGAGGTCGCCGACCGGCTCGTCGCCGGTCCCGGCTCCAAGGTGTACGGCATCCCGTCGGTCAAGCTCGCCTGGTACGCCCGGTCTCGGGCCGCCGGCAAGGTCCCGCCGAACGTGTTCTGGCCGGTGCCGAACGTCGACTCCGGCCTGGTCGCCTTCACCCGCCGCGAGCCGCCCCGCCCCGACATACCCCGGGCGCGGGTCTTCGCCGTGGTGGACGCGGCGTTCGCGCAGCGCCGCAAGACCCTGCGGGCGGCCCTCGCGGGCTGGGCCGGCGGGGCCGACCGGGCCGCCGCCGCGCTCATCGCCGCCGGTGTCGACCCCGGCGCCCGCGGGGAGTCGCTGACCGTCGAGCAGTTCGCCGCCATCGCCGCGTCGGCCCCGACCGCCGTACCCGCCGCGCAGTAGGCTGGCGCCGTTGTCCGACCCCGCCGAGGAGCTGACCGTGGAGAAGCCGTTCGAGACTCGCCTGCGCGGACGGGACCTCGTCCCGTGACCGAGGCCTGGCGACCGGACGACGAGGACGAGCAGCGGCGGCGCGGGGCCAGCGGGCCGGTCAAGGTCCGGGTGCCGGCCAAGGTCAACCTGCACCTCGGGGTCGGTCCGCTGCGCCGCGACGGCTACCACGAGCTGAACACCGTCTACCACGCGATCTCGATCTACGACGAGCTGACCGCGCGGCGGGGCGACACCCTCGCCCTGACCATGGAGGGTGAGGGGGCCGGCGAGCTGGCCCTGGACGACACCAACCTGGTGATCCGGGCCGCCCATGCCCTCGCCGGGTACGCCGGCGTCGTGCCGCACGCCCGGCTGCACCTGCGCAAGCAGATCCCGCTGGCCGGCGGGCTGGCCGGCGGTAGCGCCGACGCGGCCGCCGCCCTGGTCGCCTGCGACGCCCTCTGGGGCACCGGGCTGTCCCGCGACGAGCTGGCCGGCATCGCCGCCGACCTCGGCTCCGACGTGCCCTTCCTGATCCACGGCGGCACCGCGCTCGGCACCGGCCGGGGCGAGGCGGTCAGCCCGGTGCTGGCCCGCCCCACCTCCTGGCACTGGGTGGTGGCGGTCGCCGACGGCGGCCTCTCCACCCCCGCCGCCTACCGGGAGCTGGACCGGCTCCGCGACGCCGGCACCGCGGGCGAGCCGCTGGGCAGCACCGACGGGCTGCTCGGCGCGCTGCGCCAGCGCGACCCGCGGGTGCTCGCCGCCGCCCTCGGCAACGACCTGCAGGACGCCGCGCTGAGCATGCGCCCGGCGCTGGCCGACACCCTGAAGGCGGGGGAGGCGGCCGGGGCGCTCGCCGGCATCGTCTCCGGCTCCGGTCCGACCTGCGTCTTCCTCGCCGCCGACGAGGCCCACGCCGGCCGGATCGCCGCCGAGCTGGAGGCCGCCGAGGTGTGCCGGGAGGCCCGGGTCGCGCACGGCCCGGTGGCCGGAGCACGCATCGTCTGAGCCGAGCCCCCCGGCCCCGCGATCAAGGGGCCGGGCGCGCCGCCAGCACCGCACGCTGCCGCGGGGACGGAACAAGCGGGCGCCCGGGCCGGTTGACCCCCCGGAGGGCCCGGCGCCCGGCCGGACGGCCAGGTGCCCGCGTACCCTGAAACGTCGCAGGCGTCCCAGGTGCCACCCCGGCACCGGGACGCCTTGATCATGGGAGGTAGGTGAGGTCGTGGCCAACATCGTCAACCTGGACCGGGTGTCCAAGGGGTACGGCGCCGCCGGGCCGCTGCTCACCGACGTCTCGCTCGGCCTCGACGACGCCGACCGGATCGGCGTGGTCGGCCTCAACGGCGCCGGCAAGTCCACCCTGCTGCGGCTGCTCACCAAGCAGGAGGAATCCGACGACGGCCGGGTCACCCACCGCCGCGACCTGCGCGTGCTCTGGCTGCCGCAGAGCCTCACCCTGGCCCCCGACGCCACCGTCCGGGACGTGGTGCTCGGCACCGCCTGGCTCGACCAGAGCATGGGCGCCGAGCACGAGTGGGCCGGCGACGCCGGCGTCCGGGCCATCCTCGACGGCCTCGGCATGCCCCACCTCGGCCTCGACCAGCCGGTCGGCCCGATGTCCGGCGGCGAGCGCCGCCGGGTCGCCCTCGCCGCGCTGCTGGTCCGCGAGTCCGACCTGCTGATCCTCGACGAGCCCACCAACCACCTCGACGTCGGCGGCGTCGACTGGCTGGCCAGGCACCTGGTCGGCCGCAAGGGCGCGCTCGTCGTGGTCACGCACGACCGGTGGTTCCTGGACGCGGTCTGCACCACCACCTGGGAGGTCGCCGACCAGGCCGTCCGGGCGTACGAGGGTGGCTTCGCCGCCTGGACCCTCGCCCGGGCCGAGCGCGAACGGGTCGCCGCCGCCACCGAGGCCCGCCGGCAGAACCTGCTCCGCAAGGAGATCGCCTGGCTGCGCCGCGGCCCGCCCGCCCGCACCTCCAAGCCGCGGTTCCGCATCGACGCGGCCAACGCGCTGATCGCCGACGTGCCGGAGGCGCGCGACACGATGTCGCTGCAACGGCTCGCCACCGCCCGGCTCGGCAAGCAGGTGTACGACCTGGAAGACGTCACCCTGCACGCCGGCCCCAAGGAGATTCTGCACGACACCACCTGGCAGGTCGGCCCCGGCGACCGGATCGCCGTCCTCGGTCGCAACGGCGCCGGCAAGACGACCCTGCTGCGGCTGCTGGCCGGGGTGACCCGCCCCGACGGCGGCCGGTTCGCCACCGGCTCGACCGTCAAGCCGGCCTTCCTCTCCCAGGAACTGGCCGAGCTCCCCGGACACCTGCGGGTCCTCGAAGCCGTCGAGGAGGTCGCCCGCCGGGTCCAGCTCGGCGACCGGGAGATCTCCGCCGCCCAGCTCGCCGAGATCTTCGGCTTCGACGACCGGCGGCTCTGGACCCCGGTCAGCGACCTCTCCGGCGGCGAACGCCGGCGGCTGCAGATGCTGCGGCTGCTCGCCGGCGAGCCGAACGTGCTCCTCTTCGACGAGCCCACCAACGACCTGGACACCGACACCCTCGCCGCGCTGGAGGACCTGCTCGACTCCTGGCCCGGCACGATCATCGTGGCCAGCCACGACCGGTACCTGATCGAGCGGGTCACCGACTCCGTCTACGGCATGTTCGGCGACGGACGGCTGGTGCACCTGCCCGGCGGGGTCGACGAGTACCTGGCCCGGTCCGCCGCCCGCGGCGGCCCGGCGCCCGCCGACCTCACCCCGGCCGCGGCCGGCCCGGCCCGAGACGGCATGTCCGCCGCCGAGGTCCGGGTGGCGAAGAAGGAGCTGAGCCGGCTGGAACGGCAGGTCGGCAAGCTCGAGCAGAAGGAGGCCGCTCTGCTCGACCAGCTCGCCGCCAACGCCACCGACTACGCCAAGGTCGCCGAGCTGGACGCCCAGCTCAAGGAGCTGCGGGCCGAGCGGGAGCGCACCGAGGAGGCCTGGCTCGCCCTCGCCGAGGAGCTGCCGGCCGGCTGACCCCGGTACCGGTGGGGGGTGTGCGGCGTCACTCCCGGCCGTGCGGGACAATCGTCGCCGACCCCTCACCCGAACGGTCTTGGAGACTCAGACATGGCCCACACCCCCGTCAACCACCCCGCGCGGCCGATCTACCGGGCGATCGGCGGGCTCGTTGGTCTGTACTTCGTGGTCTTCGGCGTGCTCGGCATCATCGCGAGCGCCGGCAACGACGTCCTCGCCCGGAACGACACCACCGTCCTCGGCCAGGGCACCAACACCGGCTTCTCGCTGCTCGCCGTCCTGCTCGGGATCGTGATCCTGGCCGGCACCGTCATCGGCCGCAACCTGGACGTGGCGATCAACCAGTGGCTGGCGTACGTGCTGATGGTCCTCGGCCTGGCCGAGCTGGCCGTCATCCGGACCGACGCGAACATCTTCAACTTCTCCATCGCCACCGTGATCGTGACGCTCGTCCTCTCCCTCGTCCTGCTGATGGTCGGCATGTACGGCAAGGTCGGCAGCAACGAGGAGAAGGAGGCCTGGGAGAAGGCCCGGCTCGTCCTCTAGAACTTCCGCGCTCGAAGGCCCGGCCGGTTGCCGGGCCTTCGGCGTTTTCGGGGACAAGCCCCTCCCGGTCAAGTGACAATGTGGCGAAATCGGTCACATGGCTGGAGGAGCTCATGCCGCACTTTCCGGTGAACCATCCCGCCCGGCCGCTCTACCGGGTCCTCTCCGGGCTCGTCGGGCTCTACATCCTGGTCTTCGGCGTGTACGGGGTGGCCCAGACCTGGGGTGACCCGCTCTTCGACCGCAGCTCGAACTACGCCCTCGGACTCCGCACCAACCTGGCGTTCTCGCTGGTCTCCGTGATCTTCGGCATCTTCCTGATCATCGGGGCGTCCCGCCGCGGCAACCTCGGCCACTACATGAACCTCACCGCCGGGGTGGTCTTCCTCGTCACCGCCATCCTGATGATGGCCGTGCTGCAGACCTCGGCGAACTTCCTCAACTTCTCGATGTCCACCGTCATCGTGTCGCTGCTGTTCGGGCTGATCCTGCTGGCCACCGGCCTCTACGACAAGGTCGGCACCGAGGAGCACGCCGAGGCCGAGCGCCGCCGCCGCAACCACTCCATCTCCGAGGCCGGTGCCCGCTGACCCCGCCCCCTGATCAGCCCGGCTTGCGGACCGTGATCAGGCCCGGCTTGGCCTCCAGGTGCGACAACCCGTTCCAGGCCAGGTTGACCAGGTGCGCGGCGACCGTCTCCTTGCGCGGCTTGCGCACCTCCAGCCACCAGCGGCCGGTCAACGCCACCATGCCCACCAGCGCCTGCGAGTAGAGCTCCGCCAGCTTCGGGTCGTACCCCCGGCTGGAGAACTCCGCGCCCAGGATGTGCTCCACCTGGTGCGCCACGTCGTTCATCACGCTGCTGAAGTTGCCCGTCGCCGACATCAGCGGCGACTCCCGGACCAGCACCCGGAACCCGCTGGTCTCCTCCTCGATGTAGGTCAGCAGCGTCAACGCCGCCTGCTCCAGCAGCTCCCGCGGGTGCCCCGCGGTCAACGCGTTCGTGATCCGGTCCAGCAGCGAGCGGACCTCCCGGTCCACCACCACCGCGTACAGCCCCTCCTTGCCGCCGAAGTGCTCGTACACCACCGGCTTGGAGACCTTGGCCCGGGCGGCCACCTCCTCGATCGACGTGGCGTCGAAACCCCGCTCGGCGAAGATCTGCCGGGCAATCGCGATCAACTGCTCGCGGCGCTGCGTCGCGGACATCCGTACCCGGGAGGAGGACTTCGCCGCCGGGACGGCCCGTCGCCGCGCGGCGCTGGCATTGTTGCCGGGAACCTCGGTCATCTCGTCACCTCGCTCCCGCTCGGTGACGCCCTGCCGTGGGATCTGGTGCTCACGTCGTCACCCCGCCGGCCCGGTGGCCCGCGCCCTGGCGGTACCGGACCTGCCGGCGGTGTGGAAGCTCGATCACCCGGCCATCCTGCCAGGTGGGTGCGCCACCCACCGACCGGTTTCACCGCTCGGGCCGCCCCGACCCGGCCGTGGAACGTCCGGGCCGGACCGGCTTCGCCCTGCCGCGCTCGAGCCCGAGCAGCTTGGCGGTGATCCGTTCCGGCTTCGGCCAGCGCACCGCCCAGGCGGCGCCGGTCTTCTCCAGCAGCCAGATCACCCGCGCCGACATGTCGAGCTGACCGCGCAGCACCCCGTGCCGGGCGCTGGTCGGCTCGGCGTGGTGCAGGTTGTGCCAACTCTCCCCGAACGACAGCACTGCCAGCGGCCAGAAGTTCGACGCCCGGTCGCCCTGCCGTACCGCGAACGGGCGCTCGCCGTAGACGTGGCAGACCGAGTTGATCGACCAGGTGACGTGGTGCAGCAGCGCGATCCGGACCAGCCCACCCCAGAAGAGCGCGGTGAGCGCGCCCGACCAGGACCAGGTCAGCAGCCCGCCCATCGCCGCCGGACCGAGCAGCGAGACCACCACCAGCAGCGGGAAGAGCCGGTCGACCCGCCGGGTCGCCGGGTCCGCGAGCAGGTCCGGGGCGAACCGCTCCCGGTTGGAGAGCTCCCGGTTGAACAGCCAGCCGACGTGGGCGTGGAACAGGCCCTTGGCCAGCCCGCCGACGCTCTCCCCGAACCGCCACGGCGAGTGCGGGTCACCCTCCAGGTCGGAGAAGGCGTGGTGGCGGCGATGGTCGGCCACCCACTGGATGATCTCGCCCTGCACGGCGAACGAGCCGGCGACCGCCAACGCCACCCGCAGCCACGGTTTGGCCTTGAAGGAGCCGTGGGTGAAGTAGCGGTGGTAGCCGACGGTGATGCCGAGCCCGGACAGCACGTACCAGAAGCCGGCCACGGCGATGTCGGTCCAGCTAAGCCAGCCGCCCCAGGCGACCGGCACGGCGGCGAGCAGGGCGAGGAACGGGACGACCACGAAGGCCCAGAGGGCGACCAGGATGCCCCGGGACTGGTGGCCCTGGGTCAGCGGCTTCGGACCGGTGGCGTTCGGGTCGGTGAAGGTGGTCGACATTGCACCTCCCAGCGGTACGGGTCACGCCTACGTCACCGTAACCGCGGGGTTCCTAGATCACACCGGAGAGCGTCGATCGTGGATGGAGTGACTGTCGTACGCCCGTTCTAACCTGCGCGTCGTGACCGATCCTCTCGCCGCCGAGGCGCGCCGGCTGCGCGTCGTCGAGCAGCTGTCCGTCCGTGACATCCAGGCCCGCCTCGGCGTCGGCCGGGACCGGGTGTACGCGCTGCTGCGCGGCGTTCCGCTGCCAGAGTGGACCCGCCGCCCCCGGGCCAAGGACGAGTTGCGCGCCGAGGCAATGGCATTCCGGGCTGAAGGTTGGTCGGTGAACGACATCGCGGCCCGGCTGGGGGTGAGCAAGTCGACCGCGTACCAGTGGGTGAAGCACCTGCCGCTCGATCTGGATTCGGAACGTGTCCGAAAGCGCCGCGTCGACGCGGCCGCCCTTCGCAGAACCAAGAATGATGACCGGCGGGAGCAGCGACTGCTGAGGGAATCGGAGGCACGTCAGCGGGCCGCTGCCTGGGCGGGCAGCGCAGACCTGCGGGAGATCCTCCTGATCGGTGCTGCGCTCTACTGGTGTGAGGGCACCGAGAGCAAGCCTGAGAACCAGCGGTACGACTTGATCTTCACCAACAGCGACATCCGCCTGGTGGAGCCGTTCATCAGGTTCATCGAGGCGAACGGGCGATCCCGCACCGATCTCCGATACCGGGTGAGCATCCATGAGAACGCCGACGCCGAAGCGGCCGGGAGATGGTGGGCGGGCAAGCTGGGGATCGGCATGGAGTGCCTGCAGCGCCCGACGCTCAAGAGGCACAAGCCGCAGACGACGCGTCTCAACATCGGGGACAACTACCGAGGGTGCCTGGTCGTGCGGGTGCCGAAAGCCCGAGAGCTGCATCTCTGGATCGAGGGCGTGATGGACGGCCTCAGCAAGCCGGCCGGTGCCCCGGAGTGACTCTCGTGGCGGCCTGCGGCAGGCGCTAAGCTATCGGGCGTTGCAGTCGGCCGTGGTGTAATTGGCAACACCCAAGATTTTGGTTCTTGAGTTTCAGGTTCGAATCCTGGCGGCCGAGCTTCTCCATTACGTCCAGATCCTGCTCAGGTGGGGTAACGGTAAAACCTGCCGGGCCGCGTGGTTAGCATGGCCGCGAGACTGTCGCCGTCCCGACGGGAGCCACGTCGTGCCCGAGCCCCACCTCCGCACCGTTGTCGTGCTCGCCGCCGGTGAGGGCAAGCGGATGAAGTCGTCCCTGCCCAAGGTGCTGCACCCGCTGCTCGGTCGTACCCTCCTGGGCCACGTGCTGGCCGCGGCCGCGCCGCTGCGCGCGGACCGCACCGTGGTGGTGGTCGGGCACGGCGCCGACCAGGTCCGCGCCCACCTGGCCGAAATCGCCCCGGAGGCCACCCCGGTGCTCCAGGCGCAGCAGCTCGGCACCGGGCACGCCGTGCGGATCGCGCTGGACGCGGTGCCGGACGCCGCCGGCACCGTCGTGGTGATCAACGGGGACGTGCCGCTGCTGCGGCCGGAGACCGTCCCCGCTCTCGTCGAGGCGCACGAGGGCGCGGGCGCCGCGGCGACCGTGCTCGCCGCCGAGGTGCCCGACCCGACCGGCCTGGGCCGGATCGTGCGGGACGCCGACGGCCGGCTGGCGCAGATCGTCGAGGAGCGCGACGCGACCCCGGAACAGCGGGCGCTGCGGGAGATCAACGCCGGCATCTACGCCTTCGACGTGGCGCGGCTGCGCGACGCGCTGGGCAAGCTCTCCACCGACAACGACCAGGGCGAGGAGTACCTGACCGACGTCTTCGGCCTGCTCCGCGACGGCGGTGAGCCGGTGGCGGTGTACTGCGCCGCGGACCACGTGGAGACGCTGGGCTGCAACGACCGGGTGGAGCTGGCCGCGCTGCGCCGGCTGCTCCGGGACCGGGTCAACGAGGGCTGGATGCGCAGCGGGGTGAGCATCCTCGACCCGCACACCACCTGGATCGACGTGACGGTGACCGTCGAGCGGGACGCGGTGCTCGACCAGAACACCCAGCTCCAGGGAGCGACGGCGGTCGGTGCCGGCGCGGTGGTCGGGCCGGACGTGACGCTGATCGACACCACCGTGGGCGAGGGCGCGACCGTGCTGCGCAGCCACGCGGTGGGCGCCGAGGTCGGCCCGCAGGCCACCGTCGGGCCGTACGCGTACCTGCGGCCGGAGTCGCGGCTGGCCCGCAAGGCCAAGGTGGGCACGTTCGTGGAGACGAAGAAGGCCACGATCGGCGAGGGCTCCAAGGTGCCGCACCTGTCGTACGTCGGCGACGCCACCATCGGCGAGCACAGCAACATCGGCGCGGCGACGGTCTTCGTCAACTACGACGGGGTGAGGAAGCACCACACCACCATCGGCAGCCACGCCCGTACCGGAGCGGACAACATGTTCGTCGCGCCGGTCGAGGTGGGCGACGGGGCGTACACGGCGGCCGGCTCGGTGATCATCGCGGACGTGCCGCCGGGCGCGATGGCGGTGGCCCGGGGCCAGCAGCGCAACGTCGAGGGTTGGGTGCTGCGCAAGCGGGCCGGTACGCCGGCCGCCGAGGCCGCCCAGCGGGCCCGCGAGGGTGCGTCGGGCGGGGCCGCCGCCGCAAGTGAAGGTGAGCCAATCCACGGGAGTGCGGAGACCGTGGGAGGACCGCTGAACGCGGGGGATACTGCAACCGAATAGTCCCCGGCTCCACCGCCGCCGGGAAACACCGACAAACGGGAGCAGACGGGCCCATGGGCAGCATCGTCGCCGAAAACCGCAAGAGCCTGATGCTCTTCTCCGGACGCGGCTTTCCGGAGTTGGCCAAGGAGATCGGTGAGGTGCTCGGCGTGGCGCCGACCCCCTCCGACGCCTACGACTTCGCCAACGGCGAGATCTTCGTCCGGTTCAAGGACTCGGTACGTGGTTCGGACGCCTTCGTGGTGCAGTCCGTGACGCACGGGGTCAACACCTGGGTCATGGAGACCCTGATCATGATCGACGCGCTGAAGCGCGGTTCGGCCAAGCGGATCACCGTGGTGCTGCCGTTCTACCCGTACTCGCGGCAGGACAAGAAGCACCGCGGCCGGGAGCCGATCTCGGCCCGCCTGGTGGCCGACCTGCTCAAGACCGCCGGGGCGAACCGGATCCTCACGGTCGACCTGCACACCGCGCAGATCCAGGGCTTCTTCGACGGCCCGGTGGACCACCTGTTCGCGATGGACGTGCTCGCCGAGTACGTCGAGCGCAAGTACGCGGGCCGGCCGATGACCGTGGTGGCGCCGGATTCGGGCCGGGTGCGGGTGGCGGAGCGTTGGACCGACCGGCTGGGCGGTTGCCCGCTCGCGTTCATCCACAAGACCCGCGACCCGCTGAAGCCCAACCAGGTGGTGGCGAACCGGGTGGTCGGTGAGGTCGAGGGCCGGGTCTGCCTGATCGTCGACGACATGATCGACACGGGTGGCACGATCAGCAGGGCCGCCGACATCCTCAAGGACTCCGGCGCGGCCGAGATCGTCGTCGCGGCCACCCACGCGCTGCTCTCCGACCCGGCGACCGAGCGGCTGAAGAACAGCCCGATCAGCGAGGTCGTGGTGACGAACACCCTGCCGATCACGCCGGAGAAGCAGCTCGACAAGCTCACCGTGCTGTCGATCGCGCCGCTGCTGGCCCGGGCGATCCGGGAGGTCTTCGACGACGGTTCGGTGACCACCCTCTTCGGTGGCCTGAGCTGATCTTCCGCGCCGCGGCGAGCGGCGTGTCGCGGTGCCGTTCCCGTCGGCCCTCGGGTCGACGGCAACGGGGACATGGGGACTGCCGGAAGGCTCGGAATTCCCTCGGGTAGACTGGTGCGGTTGCCACGGCGAGGGTGCCCGGCGGGTCGCTGAAAAGCACCGCACGGAGGCGCCGTCATCGACGCGGTGCTCCGGGCAGTCGTTCATGACGCATGAGCCCCAGCGAGCCCCTCGCCCAGCACCGCCAGACGACAAGCCGCCGCAGCGAAGCATCAGGAGTTTCCCCGTGTCCGAGGTAAAGATCAGCGCCGAGCCCCGCACCGAGTTCGGCAAGGGTGGTGCCCGTCGTACCCGCCGGGCCGGCAAGGTGCCCGCCGTGCTGTACGGCCACGGCGAGAAGCCCAAGCACATCGCGCTGCCGGCGCGTGAGTTCGCCGCCGCCATCCGCAAGGGTGGCGCCAACCAGCTCTTCGCGATCGAGGTGAGCGACGGCACCCAGGTGCTGGCGCTGCCGAAGGCGATCCAGCGTGACCCGATCAAGGACACCTTCGAGCACGTCGACCTGCTGCTGGTCCGCCGCGGCGAGAAGGTCACCGTCGAGGTCCCGGTCCAGCTGACCGGTGAGGCCGCGAGGGACACCCTGATCGTGCACGACCACGACACCCTCTCGGTGACCGCCGACGCCACCAGGGTGCCGGACCACCTGGAGGCCTCGATCGAGGGCGCCGTGCCGGGCGTCCAGGTCACCGCCGCGGACGTCGAGCTGCCGGCCGGCGTCGAGCTGGCCACCGACCCGGAGATGCCGGTCGCCACGGTGACCGCCGCGCCGACCGCCGAGCAGCTCGAGGCGACCCTCCCCGAGGTCGAGGAGGCCGCCGAGGAGGCCGAGGCCGAGGTCGGCGAGGAGACCACCGCCGCCGAGGGTGCCGAGACGCCGGCCGCCGAGGGCGAGGCGGCCCCGGCCGAGGCGAAGACCGAGGCCTGATCGGTCCGCAAGCTGTGCGACAGGCGCTCCCGGGTTTCGGGGGCGCCTGTCGGCGTATCGGGACGGCGCCGGGTGGCGGCGGCGCGGGAGGGGCGTGGCGTGACGGACGAGACGGGGCCGTGGCTGGTGGTCGGCCTGGGCAACCCCGGTCGGGAGTACGCGGGTAACCGGCACAACGTCGGCTTCATGGTGGCCGAGCTGCTCGCCGGCCGGGTGGGTGGCAGGTTCGGCCGGCACAAGCGCGCGGTGGCGGAGGTCGCCGAGGGGCGGCTCGGCTTCGGTGGGCCGAAGCTGGTGCTGGTGAAGCCGCTGACGTACATGAACCTCTCCGGTGGCCCGGTCACCGCGCTGGCCCAGTTCCACAAGATCCCGCCGGACCGGGTGATCGCCGTGCACGACGAGCTGGACATCCCGTACGGGCAGGTGCGGGTGAAGTGCGACGGTGGCGAGGGCGGGCACAACGGGCTGCGGTCGATGTCGAAGTCGCTGGGCACGAAGGAGTACGTCCGGGTGCGGTTCGGCATCGGCCGGCCGCCGGGGCGGCAGGACCCGGCCGACTACGTGCTGTCGGACTTCTCCGCGGTCGAGCGCAAGGAGTTGGAGTTCCTGGTCGACCGGGCGGCGGACGTGGTGGAGTCGGTGGTCACCCGCGGGGTGGAGCCGACGCAGAACCTCTACCACGGCGGCTGACCTGGGCGGGGCGTACGCGGTCCGGGCGGTCCGGGCCGGTAGTCTGCGCCTTCTGGCGTGGCGGAGGCCGACGACCGCGGGTCGCGGCGGGGCGACGGGAGCGGTACATGGGCAGTCCTCCGATGATCGACGGCGCGTTCGCCCGCTGGTTGGCGGCGCGGGCCGGGCAGGCGCTGGTCAACCTGCGCGCGGAGCTGGGTTTCGCGGACGCGGGGGCGTTGAAGTCGGCGGGGGACAAGGTCTCGCACGACCTGATCCGTACCGAGCTGGCGAAGTGGCGTCCGGCGGACGCGGTGCTCTCCGAGGAGGACGAGGGCTCCCGGCTGGCCTGGGCGGCCGAGGTGAGCACCGATGCGGTGTCCCGGCTGAACGCCGACCGGGTCTGGATCATCGACCCGCTGGACGGCACCCGGGAGTTCGCCGAGGAGGGGCGCTCGGACTGGGCGGTGCACGTGGCGCTCTGGGCGCGCCGGGCGCCGACCCCGCACGGCCTGATCGCGGGCGCGGTGGGGCTGCCGGCACAGCACCGGGTGCTGGGCACCGACTACCCGCCGGCGTACCCGCCGATGACGTTGGAGGCGGCGACCTCGGCCGGCACGCGGACCATCCGGTTGGCGGCCAGTCGTAGCCGTCCGCCGGTTTTCCTGACCGATCTGGCAGAAGACGTCGGCGCGCATCTGGTGCCGATGGGCTCGGCGGGCGCGAAGATCGCCGCTGTGGTCACCGGTGAGGTCGACGCGTACATCCACGCCGGCGGTCAGTACGAGTGGGATTCGGCTGCTCCGGTCGCTGTGGCGACGGCCACCGGACTGCATGCTTCCCGGATCGACGGTTCTGCGCTGAAATACAACGAGGCCGACCCGCGTCTGCCCGACCTGCTGGTCTGTCGCAAGGATCTCGCCAGCCGGTTGCTTGCAGCGCTGCAGCGGCATTCCGGGTAACCTGTCGTTCTTCCTCACGTGTCCGACCGGAAAGGTCTGGAATCCCCATGAGCGGATCCGAGCGAATCGAGGCCGTGTCATGACCGCCCCCGCCGCGTACCAGGTCTCGCACCTGGACGCGCTCGAGGCCGAGAGCATCTTCGTGATGCGCGAGGTGGTCGCGGAGATGGAGCGCCCGGTGCTGCTCTTCTCCGGTGGCAAGGACTCGATCGTGATGCTCCGGTTGGCCCAGAAGGCCTTCGCCCCGGCCAACATTCCCTTCCCGGTGATGCACGTCGACACCGGGCACAACTTCCCCGAGGTCCTGGAGTACCGCGACCAGCGGGTCGCCGAGCTGGGCCTGCAACTGATCGTGGCCAGCGTGCCCGAGGCCCTGGCCAATGGGATGGTCCGCGAGGCGGCGGACGGCACCCGCAACCGCATCCAGACCCCGGTGCTGCTGGAGGCGGTGGAGAAGCACCGCTTCGACGCGCTCTTCGGCGGCGCCCGCCGGGACGAGGAGAAGGCCCGGGCGAAGGAGCGGGTGTTCAGCTTCCGCGACGAGTTCGGCCAGTGGGACCCGAAGAACCAGCGGCCCGAGCTGTGGTCGCTCTACAACGGCCGGCACCACCCGGGCGAGTCGATCCGGGTCTTCCCGCTCTCCAACTGGACCGAGCTGGACGTCTGGCACTACATCGCCCGGGAGCGGATCCCGCTGCCGTCGATCTACTACGCGCACGAGCGCGAGGTGATCGACCGGGACGGCATGCTGTACGCGGTCAACGAGTTCTTCCGCCCCCGGGCGGGCGAGGAGCGGTTCAAGGCGCAGGTGCGCTACCGCACGGTGGGTGACGCCTCCTGCACCGCGGCCGTCCGCTCGGACGCCGACACGGTGGAGCGGGTCATCGAGGAGGTGGCCGCCACCCGGATCACCGAGCGCGGCGCGACCCGCGGCGACGACCGGGTCAGCGAGGCCGCCATGGAGGACCGCAAGCGGGAGGGCTACTTCTGATGAGCGTCGACACCGCGGCTCCGGCCGCCGACACCGGGCTGCCCGAGGGGCGGCCGATGGACCTGTTGCGGTTCGCCACCGCGGGCAGCGTCGACGACGGCAAGTCGACCCTGATCGGGCGGCTGCTGTACGACACCAAGTCGCTCTTCACCGACCAGCTCGCCGCGGTGGAGGCGGTCAGCGCGGCCCGGGGCGACGAGTACACCAACCTGGCGCTGCTCACCGACGGCCTGCGGGCCGAGCGGGAGCAGGGCATCACCATCGACGTGGCGTACCGCTACTTCGCCACCCCGCGGCGGAAGTTCATCATCGCCGACACCCCGGGGCACATCCAGTACACCCGGAACATGGTCACCGGCGCCTCGACCGCCGACCTGGCGCTGATCCTGGTGGACGCCCGCAAGGGCCTGGTGGAGCAGTCCCGCCGGCACGCGTTCCTCTGCTCGCTGCTGCGGGTGCCGCACCTGGTCCTCTGCGTCAACAAGATGGACCTGGTCGACTGGTCGCAGGAGGTGTTCGAGCGGATCGCCGACGAGTTCACCGCGTTCGCCGCGAAGCTCGACGCGCCGGACCTGACCGTGGTGCCGATCTCCGCGTTGCGCGGCGACAACATCGTCAGCCGCTCGGAGAACATGCCCTGGTACGACGGGCCGTCGCTGCTGCACCACCTGGAGCGGGTGCACATCGCCAGCGATCGCAACCTGGTCGACGTGCGGTTCCCGGTGCAGTACGTGATCCGGCCGCAGTCCACCACCGTCACCGACTACCGGGGTTACGCCGGTCAGGTGGCCTCCGGCGTGCTGAAGCCGGGTGACGAGGTGATGGTGCTGCCGTCCGGCTTCACCAGCCGGATCGCCTCCGTGGAGACGGCCGACGGCCCGGTGGACGAGGCGTTCCCGCCGATGTCGGTGACCGTCCGGCTGACCGACGAGATCGACATCTCCCGTGGCGACATGATCTGCCGGCCGCACAACGCCCCGACGGTCGCGCAGGACATCGAGGCGATGATCTGCTGGATGGACGAGAGCCGCCCGCTCCAGGTCGGCGGCAGGTACGCGATCAAGCACACCACCCGTTCGGCGCGGGCGATCGTGCGGGGGCTGCACTACCGGCTGGACATCAACTCGCTGCACCGGGACGAGTCGGCGGCCGAGCTGAAGCTGAACGAGATCGGCCGGGTCCGGCTGCGGACGACGGTGCCGCTGCTGGCGGACGAGTACCGCCGCAACCGCACGACGGGCGGCTTCGTCATCATCGACGAGTCCACCAACCGCACGGTCGGCGCCGGCATGATCGTCGAGGCCGGCTGAGGCCCCACCCAGCCCTGTCGATCAAGAGGTTTGCGTCGGGTCCCGCGGGATTCCCGACGCAAACCTCTTGATCGTTTATCGGGCTGGTCAGTCGAGGCGGGCGGCGCCCGCGGTGGGGGCGACGGTCACCGTGCCGGGGGCGGCGAAGCCCCGCTCGGCGTACGCCTCGACGACGGCCCGCGCCACGGCGTCGGCGGAGGACGCCTCGACCAGGGCGAGGACACAGCCGCCGAAGCCGCCGCCGGTCATCCGCGCCCCGTACGCCCCGGTGGCCAGGGCCGCCTCGACGGCGGTGTCGATCTCCGGCACAGTGATCTCGAAATCGTCCCGCATCGAGGCGTGCGAGGCGGTCAGCAGCGGTCCGATGTCGCGGATCCGGCCAGCGCGCAGCAGCGCCACGGTGTCGAGCACCCGCTGGTCCTCGGTCACCACGTGGCGCACCCGGCGGCGCATCTCCTCGTCGTCGAGCCGGGTCAGCGCGGCGTCCAGGTCGGCGGGGGAGACGTCCCGCAGCGCGCGCACCCCGAGCAGTTCGGCGGCCCGCTCGCAGGACTTCCGGCGGGCGGCGTACTCGCCGTCGGCGTGCCGGTGCGGGGCGCGGCTGTCGATCACCAGCACGGCCAGCCCGGCGGCGTCCAGGTCGAACGGGATGTGTTCGACGGACTCGGTGCGGCAGTCCAGGAAGAGCGCGTGCCCCGCGCGGCAGCGGATCACCGCGGACTGGTCCATGATCCCGGTGGGCGCGCCGACGTAGTCGTTCTCGGCGCGCTGGGCGAGCCGGGGCCGCCGGTCGGCGGCCAGGTCCAGCCCGCCCAGGTCGACCAGGGCGGCGAGCGTCGCCGCCTCGACCGCCGCCGAGGAGGAGAGCCCTAGCCGACCGGCACGTCGGAGGCGATGGCCAGCCGGGCGCCG
>NZ_JAEVHJ010000091.1:0-21751 GCF_016802855.1 Micromonospora sp. ATA51
GCGGCGGGCGCGCCGCGGCCAGCAGGCGCCGGCGGCGGCGGAGAGGTACAGGGCGGCGCCGCAGACCCCGTCCGGGTCGTGGCGGGCCGGGCGGCCCAGGTCGGCGACGGCGACGCCGTGGCCGGTGAGGAACTCCTGCGCGAGAGCGGCCGGGTCGCCGCCGTCGTGGCAGCGCCATTGCAGCCGGGCGCGCTCGACGAGCCGCCCGCGACAGTCGTCCGGTGCCGCGGGTACGTCGATCAGCGCTGGTGGGAGCGTTTCCACGCCGGTCGGCTCTTTCTGGCTCATCCGTTCAGCGGATTTCGGGTGAACATGTCGGGTGGCTGCTCGATACCGCGCACTTTCGCTTGGTACTGTGCGTCACTGGTCATGTGAACCATGACACAGTGCCCCCACAGTCCGGAGAACCCGATGTGCCAGCACCAACCCACCTGCCCCTCCGCCGAGGCGACCGACCGCGAAGCCGCCCGGGTCATCGCCTGCTTCCGTGAGCAGGGCTGGAGCCTGCTCTGCAACGGTGTCATCGTCTTCGAGGACACCGGTGAGCTGCTCCCCGACGGCAGCACCATCGCCCCCCACCGCGGTCCCGCCCGGCACGCCCTCGTCGCCTAACTGATCACACTCGGTAACCGAGCGTTTCCGCCGACCCAGGCTAGTCCCCCGTCGGGGGACGGCCCTGCCCAGGTCGGCGCGCCGGCCGGGGCGGCACGACGACCGCCCCGGCGCAGCCCGGCTCAGCTTTCGAACGCCTCCGGCGACGGGCACGAGCAGACCAGGTTCCGGTCGCCGTACGCGCCGTCGATCCGGCGCACCGGCGGCCAGTACTTCGCCATCCGGTCCACCGTCCCCGGGTACGCGCCCACCGACCGCGGGTACGGGTGCGGCCACTCGTCCCCGGAGACCATCGCCGCGGTGTGCGGCGCGTTGGCCAGGGGGTTGTCCCCGGCCGGCCACTCCCCCGAGCCCACCTTGTCGATCTCCGCCCGGATGGCGATCATCGCGTCGCAGAACCGGTCCAGCTCGGCCAGGTCCTCGCTCTCGGTCGGCTCCACCATCAACGTGCCCGCCACGGGGAACGACATCGTCGGGGCGTGGAAGCCGTAGTCGATGAGCCGCTTGGCCACGTCGTCGACGCTGACCCCGGTCGCCTTGGTCAGCGGCCGCAGGTCGAGGATGCACTCGTGCGCCACCAGGCCCTTGTTGCCGGCGTACAGCACCGGGAAGTGGTTACGCAGCCGCGCCGCCACGTAGTTCGCCGCCAGGACCGCCACCCCGGTCGCCCGGGTGAGCCCCTCGGCGCCCATCATCCGCAGGTACGCCCACGGGATCGGCAGGATCCCCGCCGACCCGTACCTCGCCGCCGAGATGGCCGGCTTGCCGTCGACGTGCGCGCCGAGCGGGTCGCCGGGCAGGAACGGCGCCAGGTGCGCGCGCACCGCCACCGGGCCGACGCCCGGGCCGCCGCCGCCGTGCGGGATGCAGAACGTCTTGTGCAGGTTCAGGTGCGACACGTCCGCGCCGAACTTGCCGGGCTTGGCGAACCCGACCAGGGCGTTGAGGTTCGCCCCGTCGACGTACACCTGACCGCCGGCGTCGTGGACCTTCGCGCACAGCGACGCGATGCCCGTCTCGTACACGCCGTGCGTCGACGGGTACGTCACCATGATCGCCGCGAGGGCGTCCCGGTGCTTGTCGATCTTCGCGTCGAGGTCGACCAGGTCGACGTTGCCGTCGGCGTCGCAGGCCACCACGACCACCCGCATGCCGGCCATCACCGCCGACGCCGCGTTGGTGCCGTGCGCCGACGACGGGATCAGGCACACGTCGCGGTGCCCCGCGCCCCGGTCCCGGTGGTACGCCCGGATGGCCAGCAGCCCGGCCAGCTCACCCTGCGACCCGGCGTTGGGCTGCACGCTGACCGCGTCGTAGCCGGTCACCTCCGCCAGCCACGCCTCCAACTGCCCGATCAGCTCCCGGTAGCCGGCCGTCTGCGCGTCCGGGGCGAACGGGTGCAGGTGCGCGAACTCCGGCCAGGTGATCGCCTCCATCTCGGTGGTGGCGTTGAGCTTCATCGTGCACGACCCGAGCGGGATCATGCCCCGGTCCAGGGCGTAGTCGAAGTCCGACAGCCGCCGCAGGTAGCGCAGCATCGCCGTCTCCGAGTGGTGGGTGCGGAACACCGGGTGGGTGAGGAAGTCCGAGGTGCGCGCCAGCGCCACGGGCAGCGTGGCGTCCACGTCGCCGTCGACCCCGTCCACCCCGAACGCCGCCCACACCGACCGCAGGTGCGCCCCGGTGGTGGTCTCGTCGCAGGAGACACCCACCCGGTCGGCGTCGACCAGCCGCAGGTTCACGTTCCGCTCGGCGGCCGCCGCGACCACCTCGGCCGCCCGGCCCGGCACCACCGCGGTGACGGTGTCGAAGAACGCGACGTCCGTGACCTCGACGCCGCCGGCGCGCAGCCCCGCCGCGAGCCGCGCCGCCATGTCGTGGGTACGCCGGGCGATCGCGCGCAGCCCGTCCGGGCCGTGGTAGACGGCGTACATGCCGGCCATCACCGCCAGGAGCACCTGCGCGGTGCAGATGTTGCTGGTCGCCTTCTCCCGGCGGATGTGCTGCTCGCGGGTCTGCAACGCCAGCCGGTACGCCGGGTTGCCGTCCGCGTCGCGGGACACCCCGACCAGCCGGCCGGGCAGCATCCGCTCCAGGCCCGCCCGCACCGCCAGGTAGCCGGCGTGCGGCCCACCGAAGCCCATCGGTACGCCGAACCGCTGGCTCGTGCCGGCGGCGATGTCGGCGCCGATCTCCCCCGGCGGGCGCAGCAGCGTCAACGCCAGCAGGTCCGCCGCCACGGTGACCAGCGCCCCTACCGCGTGCGCGGCCTCGACCAGGGCGGTGTGGTCCCGCACTGCCCCGGACGCCCCCGGGTACTGCAGGTGCAGGCCGAAGAACTCGCCCGGCAGCTCCTCGGCGCCAAGGTCGAGCACCCGCACGTCGATGCCGAGCGGCTCGGCCCGGCTGGCGATCACCGCGATGGTCTGCGGCAGCGCGTCGGCGTCCACGACGTACACCGGGCTCCTGCTCTTCGACGCGCGGCGGGCGAGGGTCATCGCCTCGGCCGCGGCGGTGCCCTCGTCGAGCATGGAGGCGTTCGCGGTGGCCAGCCCGGTCAGGTCGGTGACCATGGTCTGGAAGTTCAGCAGCGCCTCCAGCCGGCCCTGGCTGATCTCCGGCTGGTACGGCGTGTACGCGGTGTACCAGGCCGGGTTCTCCAGCACGTTGCGGCGGATCACCGCCGGGGTGTGGGTGCCGTGGTAGCCCAGCCCGATCATCGACACGGCGACGGTGTTGCGGGCGGCCAGGGCGCGCAGCTCGGCGAGCGCCTCCCGCTCGCGGCCGGGGCGGGCAGGTCGAGGGTGCCGTGCCAGCGGATCACCTCGGGGATCGCCGCGTCCATCAGCTCGTCGACCGAGCCGTAGCCGACGGTCTCCAGCATCCGGCGTTCGTCGTCCGGGTCGGGGCCGATGTGACGGTCGGCGAACTGCTCTGCGCTCATCGTGTGCGCTCCTGCGGGGCGAGGTCGACAGGTCGGCCTCCCCCTGAGTCACGCGCGAAGCGCTCCACAGCGCCTGCCCACGAGGTCCTTTTGCCTGAGAGGTTCCGGGGAGGAATCTGCCCCTTCGGCGCCGCCCCGGTGCTGCTGGGGCGGTCTCTCCCGCGTGGGTGGTACCGGCATGGTCAACGCTACCAGCGCGTTCCCGGCGGATGTCGTGCCCCCGCCGCCGAGCCTGAGGAGGGGTCAGACGGTGGCGGGGGCCACCGCCGCCGGCACCGCGCCCCGACCGGCGTCACCGGCCGGGGCGGCCCCCAGCCGGTCGGCCAGCGCGGGCAGCAGCCGCCCCAGCGGCGCGTCGACGGTCAACGCCGCGTACCCGTCCCCGCGGGTGGGGCCCTGGTTGGCGATCACCACCGGGATGCCGAGCTTCGCCGCCCGGATCACAAACCGCCGGCCCGACATCACCGTCAACGACGAGCCGAGCACCAGCAGCGACCGCGCCCGCTCCACCCGGGCGAAACAGTCGGCGACCCGGGCGGCGGGCACGGTCTCACCGAAGAACACCACGTCCGGTTTGAGCATGCCGGTGCCGCAGATGCCGCAGTCGACGGTGCGGAACCGGGCCACCGCCTCGTCGGGCAGCTCCACGTCGCCGTCGGGGTTGACCGCGGCAACCTGCGCGTCGAAACCCGGGTTGGCCTCCCGCAGCCGCCGGTCCAGCTCCTCGCGGGAGGTCAGGTTGCCGCAGTCCAGGCAGACCACCTCGTCGAGGCGGCCGTGCAGCTCCACCACCGCGCCGCTGCCGGCGGCGGTGTGCAGCCCGTCGACGTTCTGCGTGATCACGTCGGTGACCAGGCCGGCGTGTTGCAGCCGGGCCACCGCCCGGTGCCCGGCGTTCGGCGCCGCCCGGCCGATGGTGCGCCATCCGAGGTGGCTGCGCGCCCAGTAGCGCCGCCGCGCCTCGGGGTCGCGGGTGAACGCCTGGTAGGTCATCGGCGTGTGCCGGCGCGCCACCCCGCTGGGGCCCCGGTAATCCGGGATCCCCGACTCGGTGGACAGGCCGGCCCCGCTGAGCACCACGACGTCACCGGCGCCCACCAGCCGGGCCAACGCGTCCCACGTCTCCGTCACCCGTCCATGCTGCCTCACCGGCCGGGCAACGACGACCCGCCGGCCACCGGGCCGTTAGGTTGAGGGCATGCGCGTCGTCATCGCCGGAGGCCACGGCAAGATCGCCAAGCTGCTGGAACGGGACCTGGCCGGGCGCGGCGACCACGCGGTCGGCCTGATCCGCAACCCCGACCACGCCGCGGTGCTGCGCGCCGCCGGCGCGGAACCGGTCGTCTGCGACCTGGAACACAGCGACGTCGACACCCTCGCCGGGCACCTGGCCGGCGCCGACGCGGTGATCTTCGCTGCCGGGCGCCCGGCAGCGGCGCCGCCCGCAAGGACACCGTCGACCGGGCCGCCGCCGTGCTGCTCGCCGACGCGCCCGCGCCGGGGTCCGCCGCTACCTGCTGGTCTCCTCGATGGGCGTGGACAACCCGCCCGCGCCGGGCAGCGACGAGGTGTGGGCGGCGTACCTGCGGGCCAAGAAGGCCGCCGAGGAGGAGGTCACCGGCCGGGACCTCGACGTCACCGTGCTGCGCCCCGGCCGGCTCACCGACGACGAACCCGGCGGCCGGATCACGCTGGCCCGGCACGCCGCACGCGGCGCGGTCAGCCGCGCCGACGTCGCCCACGTGCTGCTCGCCCTGCTCGACGAACCCGCCACCGCCGGGCTGACCCTGGAACTCGTCGGCGGGGACACCCCGATCGGCGAGGCCGTCCGGGCGGTCACCGCCCGCTGACCCGACCCCGGGTACGGATCCGGGGCCGCATCCCGGCGCGCGGCGCACCGCCGAGGGCGCCGCCCCCGGCTGCCCGAAGGCGTAGCTCGCACCGGCGCTGCGCCGGTGCGGGGATCCCCCGCGACGCACCCAGCGGCGTTCTGCCGCGACGGCCACCCGTCGGCCTGGGGGATCGCCCGCCGGTTGCGGAACGGCGGGCCGACCCCGGCTCAGCGCTGGTGGCGGGGCAGGGCCACCTGCGGCTGCCCGCCGCCCACCGACGCCGCGCCCGCGGTCTCCCGGGCGATCCGGTCCATCGTCCGGGCCAACTGCTCGCTGCCGTCGTCCAGGTGCCGGGCCGCCGCCTGCATGTGCGAGATCATCATCTCGCCGAAGATCCGCAACGCCTCCCGCGCCGCCACCGAGTCGTCGAAGTTCCCGCCCGCGCTGCTGCGGTACTGCGCCACCGCCCGCTCGGCCTCCTGCTTCGCCTCCTCCGCCGCGGCCTGCATGTAGCTCTGGTACTGCAGCTGGGCGTACTCGGCGACCCGCCGGGCGTAGTCGTGCGCCTGGGCGATGATCTGCTCGGCCTCCCGCTGCGCCGCGGACAGCAGGTTGACCTCCTTCGCCGCGGGCAGCTTCGCCGCCGCGTCGGTGCTCGGGATCACCCCGTGCCGATGCAGCTCCAAATGGTCGTTGAGCCGCTCGTTCTCCGCCCGCAGGCCCGCGACCTGCGTCGCCAGCAGATCCAGCTCGTCGGCCACCTGCATCCGGAACCGGTCCACGTCCGTCTGGTCGTAGCCGCGCCGCGTGAAAGACGCCGTGCCGAACTCCCACCGACGCACCCGGTCGGAGGTCATCCGGACCTGCACGGCACTGGAGACCTGAACTCCCTCGTACCTGCTGATCGGGGTTGCGCTCACCGGACACCTCCGGATTCGTCAGGGCCGGTCGCCGTCCGCCACGTCGGCCCGTACCAGTGCTTGCCGAAACCCTCGTGGTGCAGCTGACCGGCGTGGTAGCCGGCCTGCGTCAACGTGGTCACCGAATGGGAGACCATCTCGTCGGAACCGCAGATGTAGACGTGCCGGGAACGCCAGTCCCCGTCGGCCAACGCCCGGTCCACCGGCTGCACGAACTCGCCCGGCCGGCGCAGATCCATGCCCACCACATAGGTGACGGTCAACCACGGATACGACGACGCCAACTTGTCGATCGCGTCCGTGTCGTAGAACTCGTGTTGCGAACGGGCACCCACGTACAGGTCGACCTTGCGCCGCGAACCCTCCGCGGCGACCTGCTCCACCAACGACTTCACCGGCGCCCAGCCGGTGCCGCCGGCCAGCAGCAGCAGATCACTCGGGCCCGCCGACCACAGCAGCAGCCGATCCCCCACCGGCGCCGCCAGGTGGATCTGATCGCCCACCGCGCACCCGTACACCAGCCGCGACGACACCGCGCCACCGGGCGCCGCACGCACGTGCAGCTCCAGGGTGCCGTCGGCGCGCGGCGCGTTCGCCGGCGAGTAGTACCGCCACGACCGCACCGCCGGGTGGGACACCCCGATCGACTGGCCCGGCGTGAACGGCAGCAGGTACTGCGGGCGCAACGTCAGCACCGCCACGTCGAACGTCCGGCGCTCGTGCCCGACGATCTCGGCCACCCACCACGGCGGGTTCACCGCTTCGGCGGCCTGCGCGGCGTCGATCATCACCTGCGAGACCAGCCCGTACGCGGCCGTCCAGTCCTGGGCCAGCTCGTCGGTCCACGCCTCGCCGAGGAAATGCCGCAGCGTCGCCAGCAGCGCCTCGCCGACCGCCGGGTAGTGCTCGGCGCGCACCGCGAACTTGCGGTGGTCGGCACCGAGATCCTTCAGGAACCCGACCAGGCCGTCGACCTGGTCCACGTGGGACACGATGTGCCCCAACGCAGTCACCAGTCGATCCCGCTGCCCGGCCATGTTCGTGGGGAACATCTGCCGGGTCTCCGGGTAGGCCAGGAACAGCGTCGAGTAGAAGTAGAGCGGCACCTGGTCGCCGTGCGCGGCGACCAGGGACCAGCTCTGCTTCAGCCGTGCCGCGTCCACCCTCAGACGCCCGACCCGTGACCGGACGACACCACCTGGTCCTGCACCTTCTCCAGGACGACCTGAACGTCGGTGATGATGTCCTGCGGCACCCCCAGCTCCGTGAGCGTCGCGGTCAGGTGCTCACCGACCTTCACGTAGTGCGCCACGGGGATGCCCAGCGGCTGGTGCGCCTCGGCCAGCCCACGGCCGGCGTACTCGTTGGGCCCGCCGAGCACCACGGTCAGCATCAGCGCCAGGTGCCGCCGCTGCTCCGTCATGTCGATGTCGGAGAAGTAGCCGGCCAGCTCCGGGTCGGCGAGCACCTTGTCGTAGAACAGCGCCACGGCCGCCTTGACCGAACTGGCGCCGCCAATGCGCGCGTAGTGGGAGGGCGCGGTTTCTTCGATAACCGTCACGGTCGTTCCTTCCAGGGTGAAGGGCCGCGCGAATCGGCGCGGAGGGCAACCTGTCGGCTGGCGGGAGTTACCGTGACGTCAGCGCCAGCACGACCGTGTGGGACCATAGCGCGCCATCCGGATAAGGTCACGACCGGCCCATCGGAATTCGGACAACAGCCGACCGGACAGCATCGACATCGTCCGGATGGGCGGCAATCACGACGTCTACGGCTGGTCACCAGCCGTAGACCGGTCCACGTGACACTCTCCACCCTGGACAATCCCGCCCGCGAACCACACCACCACGCCGGCTTCGCCCCTGATCACCACCGACGCAATCCGGCCCGGCGACAGACGCACCGCCGGACGAGTCCCACCGACCGGACCGTTCCAGCCGCGCCCACGACCAACCCGACACGCTGCGTCACCAACAAAGGAATCGCGTCGGGCCCCGGCCACGACGCGATCCGAAAGAGCCAACCCGGCGGCTCAACCCGCCCGGCGCCGCGCCCGACGCGCCGCCAACTCGTCCCCCACCGGCTCCGCCGCACCCGCCGCCTCAGGCGCCTCCGGCGCGGACGCCGCCGGCTCCTGCCCGACCGGCTCCGCCGGCAGGTGCGACAGCGAACCCTGGATCTCCTTGAACGCCCCGCCGATCGCGATGCCGAACACGCCCTGGCCGCCCTGCAACAGGTCGACCACCTCCTCCGGCGACCGGCACTCGTACACCGTCGTCCCGTCCGAGATCAGCGTGATCCCCGCCAGATCCTCCACCCCACGCGACCGCAACGCCTCGATCGCCTTCCGAATGTTCTGCAGGGACACCCCGGCGTCCAGCAACCGCTTCACGACCTTCAACACCACCAGGTCCCGGAAGGAGTACAACCGGGACGTCCCCGAACCCGACGCGTCCCGCACGCTCGGCACCACCAGCCCCGTCCGGGCCCAGTAGTCCAACTGCCGATAACTGATACCCGCCGCGTGGCAGGCGGTCACACCCCGGTAGCCCACCGCACCATCACCCTCGGTGCCCGGGACGGGCGACGCCACACCCGACTGCTGCGGCGTACCCGGATCAGGATCTCGCGGCTCGTGCATCCGGACAACCTCCCCGCCCGTGCGGCGACACGCCGTTTCTCCGAACGTGCACCCCTCGACACCGCAACCCTATAGCGGCCCTCAGGAGTTACCACGGAGGAACCGACGCGACACGCCGCGCAGGCACCCGGAAGATCACCGACGACAACACCCAGTCACCCACGGTGACGCCACATCGTCGGCCGCCGACACCCGGCCGGGCAGCGGACTCAGCCCGCGAAGTCCTCCGGCCGCACCTGCTCCAGGAACTCGCGGAACTTCTCCACCTCGTCCTCCTGCTCATCCGGGATCACGATCCCCGCCTCGCTGAGGACCTGCTCGGCACAACGAATCGGAGCCCCGACCCGCAACGCCAACGCGATGGAATCGCTCGGCCGCGCGGACACCCGCACACCGTCGCCGATCAGCAGATCGGCGTAGAAGACGTTCTCCTTCAACTCGGTGATCTCCACCGCCCGCAACGGCGCCTGCAACGCCGCCAGCACGTCCCGCAGCAGATCATGCGTCAACGGCCGGGCCGGCTTGACCCCCTGCTGCTCGTAGGCGATCGCCGTCGCCTCGACCGCGCCGATCCAGATCGGCAGATAGCGGTCCCCCTCGACCTCCCGCAGCAGGACGATCGGCTGGTTGCTGGGCAGCTCCACCCGAACTCCGACCACGCTCAGCTCGCGCACCGCCGCCTCCGTGTCGTTGTCACCTATGCCCGCACCGCGCCCTTCCCTGCACGGTACACGGACCGCGACACGGGAGTCCCATGCGCTACGTGCACCACGCGCCTCGCCAGAAAGGGGTTACCCCGGCAAGCCTACGACACGCTTCCCGGGGCAGATCTTTCCGCTCTCACGCAAGCGAAGGGCCGGGCGTCACCGACACCCGGCCCCGCACCGTCACCGACCCAACGACGACCGCAACCCCACCCGCACCAGGGCCGCGTGCAACTGCTGCGACAACGCCACCAACTCACGCGCCGTCTCCGCCGCCCGGGACCGCGCCGCCGGATCACTCTGCCGCGCCAACGGCGCCACCAACTGCGCGAACAGACCGACCTCCCGATCCGCCGCCGTCCGGTAACCCCGCAGATGCCGCGGCTCCAGCCCGTACGCCGCCAACCCCGCCACCGCCCGCGCGATGATCAGAGCATCCGCGTCGTACCAACCCGCCGGATCGGACACCAGCACACCGAGCCGCTCCAACTCCGCCAACGTCGACTCGTCGATCCCGGAACGCGCGATCAGCTCCGCCCGCCCCAGCCGCACCTCCGACGACTCGGCAGGACCCGGCTCACCCCGTCCCGGCACCTCACCACCGGGACCGACCGCCACCAACGCCGGCCGCTGCCGACCCGACGCGCCACCCGACGCGTCGAACTCCGCCAACTGGTCACGGATCACCCGCAACGGCAGATACTGATCCCGCTGCGCGGTCAACACGAACCGCAACCGCGCCACATCGTCCCAGCTGTACTTCCGATACCCCGCCGGCGTCCGCTGCGGCTCCACCAGACCCTCGGTCTCCAGGAACCGCAACTTCGAGATCGTGACGTCCGGGAACTCCACCCGCAACTGCCCCAGCACCTCACCGATACTCATCAGCGGATGGGACCGGGCCGCCCCGGGCGGCGTCGAAGCCGCAGGCTCGTTCACCCCCGGCCGGCCTCCTCCTCCGGGCGCGGACCGGCGATGAACACCACCCGGAACTTGCCGATCTGCACCTCGTCACCATTGCTCAACGTGGCCGCCTCGACCCGCTCCCGGTTCACGTACGTGCCGTTCAGGCTGCCCACGTCCCGCACCGTGAACGTGCCACCGTCCCGGTGGAACTCGGCGTGCCGCCGCGACACCGTCACGTCGTCCAGGAAGATGTCACTGTCCGGGTGCCGGCCACTCGTCGTCACATCGTGGTCCAACAGGAACCGGGCGCCCGCGTTCGGACCCCGGCGAACCACCAGCAGCGCCATCCCCGGCGGCAACGAACCGGACATCCGGCTCGGCACCACATCGGTGTCCGGACCCTCCAGCACTTCGTCGAGCGAACCGAGATTGAGCGTCGAAGTGACGTCGAGTGGGGGGAACTCGTCGTCTGGGCGCGTCATGGGACCACCTCACGGATCTGTTCGGTCGGCGTCGGGTAATGGCGGGTCTGGCCGCCGGGCGGTCACACCCGGCGGCTGGCTCCCCGTGCCCGGGAAGGCGCATTCCACAAACGCTCAACTATTGGGTTCTCGGTCGACTGGGCGAGCCTAGCCAGCGCCGAAATGCAGGGCAACCGGACGCGCAGAGAACAACCCCGCCCGCCCGGGACGACACTCAGCTCTCAGTGAGCTCGCGGTACGCGCCAGCGGTCAGCAGACCCCCGACCGCGGCCGGATCATCCGGGGTGATCTCCAACAACCACCCCGCACCGTACGGATCCGTGTTGATCACCTCAGGGGTGTCGCCGAGCGCCTCGTTACGCGCCGCCACCGTACCGCTGATCGGCGCATAGATCTCCGACACGCTCTTCGTCGACTCGATCTCACCCAGCGGCTCACCGGCCGCCACCACCGCACCCTCGTCCGGCAACTGGACGAACACGATGTCACCCAGGGCGTCCTGCGCGAAGTGCGTGATGCCGACCCGGACGGCGCCACCGTCGCCATCGGCCACCCACTCGTGCTCGGCGGTGTACCGCAGATCCTCAGGAATCACCAGCTGCGTCCTTCATCCATCGGTGCACCGGGGGGAACCGGTGCCGGCCGCGCCCGGTCAGGAGACCGGACGGGCGTGTTCCAGCTTGATCGGGGCGTGCAGCTGCGAAACCTCCACAACCTCACGATCCACGGGGGTCACGCTACCGCCGGCATCGTTGACCGATGCGACCACCCCGCCGGGAATGTTCAACGCCGTACGCATCGTCGCCGGATCACCGATCACCAGGATCGTGTACGGGCCACTCAACCGCCGCCCGTCCACCACCAGGCCACCGCCCTCGGCGTCCACGAAATACGTCGACGCGATGATCCGCACCGCCGTCCCGTCGGCACCGGAGATCTGCATCGCCTCCGCGCCCGCGCCCCGCAACTCCTCCACCGCGTCCAGGATCCGCGTCGACGAGATCGCCTTGCCGTCACCCACGAAGCGCACCGACAGCCCCGGCCCCACCGCCGGCAACGTACCCGCCAGAATGCCCAACTCGTCGGCCCGCCGCGTCGCCTCCTCCAGCGCCGCCTGCCGACCCTGCTCACCCGAGCGCAGCTGCCGCTGGCTCTCCTCCAGCGCCTCGATGTCCTGCCGCAGCCGCCGCTCCCGGGAATCCAGATCCGACGAGATCCGGACCAGGTCCTCCTCCCGGGTCGCCGCCAGGGTCGGATCCGTCGAGGTCGTCTTCAACTGCACCACCAGGGTGAACCCCAGCAACGCCAGCAGCACGCCGATCATCGCCCCCGCCGACGTCAACCGCCGCCTACCCGACCCCTCCGCCACCGGCGCCGGCGCCGACGCGGCAGCCTCCGGCTCAGCCTCGGGACTCGCCGGCTCGGCCTCCGGGCTCGCCGGCGCGTCGGCCTCCCGCTCCGCCGGCCCGTCCGGCGCCAGCGGACTCAACTCATCGGGATCCGGCGCGTCCGGCCGCGGATCCGGCTCACCCGCCGGCCCCGCCGGCCGGGTCGGCTCCGCCGCCGGCCAACCGGTCCCGGTCTCCCTGTGCTCCTCGCTCATCGCCACCAACCTACGCCCGGAACAGGTGCCGGCGGATCGCCGCCACGTTTCCGAAGATGCGCACCCCGAGCACGACCACCACACCGGTGGACAGCTGACCGCCCACCCCCAACTGGTCACCCAGGTACACGATCAGACCCGCCACCAGAACGTTCGAGATGAACGACACCACGAACTGCTTGTCGTCGAAGATCCGGTCGAGCTTCGCCCGGACCCCGCCGAACACCGCGTCGAGCGCGGCCACCACGGCGATCGGCAGGTACGGCTGCAACGCAGCGGGCACGGTGGGGTCGAGGTACACCCCGAGGACCACACCGGCGAGCAACGCCAGCACCGCGATCATCGGCCACCTCCGGAGGGGCTGGGAGAGGTCCCCGAGCCGGACGGCCCGGGACTGGTCTTACCCGCGGCACCCGAACCCGACGGCGACGGGCTCGGACTGACCGAGGGCTCGGCGTAGCGTAGCCGCGGCTGCGGAGCCGCCGGCAGGGTGAGGTCCTCGGCCTCCTTCACCCCGAACGACAGGCCCGTGCTCCGCGCGACCTCCCGCATCAGGCTCGCCGCCCGGCTGTCGTCGAACCGGTCCCGCATCGAACCCGGACCGATCGCCGCCACCTCGTACGGGCCCGTCACCGGCCGGTAGTCGACGAGGATCGCCTCCCCCGCCGACCGGATCGTCGACGTCGCGGTCAACCGCTGCCCGTTGATTGCGACCGCCTCCGCGCCCGCCGCCCACAACGCGTTGGCCACCTTCTGCAGGTCGGAGTACAACACCCGGGACGGCCCCGCGTCCGCGCCCGTCACCGCGTCCTTGTCCTCGGCACCGTCGGCCAATCGCACCACCACACCGTCACCCCGCACCCGGGCCAGACCGGTGCCGGCCTCCAGGTTGCGCAACCGGGACGCCTGCGAGCCGCTCAGCGCCGCGTCCCGCTGCCGGCTCACCTCCTCGCGCAACTGCTCCGCGCGCGCGGTCAACCGGTCGGTCTCGCTCTCCCGCTGCTTGATCTCGGCGATCAGGCCGGCGCGCGCCTTCGCCCGGCCCGGCTCCTCCGCCATGGTCTCCCGGTAGGCGACGGAGAAGAGGAACCCGATCGCCACCACGACCACCACGGTCACCGGGCGGGCCGCCCAGCGGCGCAGGCCGGACGGCGGGGCCTGCCGGCGACGGGTCGCCGCGTCCGCGTACCCGGGGTCGAGGGGGTTGCGGAACAGGTCGGTGAGGAAGTCCGGCGCGTACACCCGGGCCGAGGGGTCCCGGCCCTCGCGGAGGGTCGAACTCATGCCGGCGCACCCCCGGCGCGGGCGCGCATCTCGCGGACCAGCCGACCGGCCTGCACCACGTACATCGCCCCGGCCACCCAGTAGAGCACCAACCCCCACCAGGCCAGCCCCCAGCCGATCGCGCCGGCGGCGGTCGCCACGCCGGGCGCCGCCGCGGCCAGCAGCAGGATCGGGAACGCGGCCAGCAGCAGGAAGGTGGCGGTCTTGCCCACGTAGTGCACCGGCGGCGGGCCGTAGCCGTACCGACGCAGCACGGCCAGCGAACCGAGCAGGAGCAGCTCGCGGGCGAGCAGCGCCCCGGTGAACTGCCACGGCACCACCTCCCGCGCGGTGAACGCCAGGAGCGTGGCCAGGATGTAGAGCCGGTCGGCGAGCGGGTCGAGCAGCTCTCCCAGCCGGCTGACCTGGTGCAGGCGGCGGGCGATCCAGCCGTCCACCCAGTCGCTGGTACCGCCGATGGCGAGCACCACGATCGCCGCCACGTCCGCGCGGACGACCAGGAAGAGGTACAGGAAGAGCGGCACGCCGAGCAGGCGGACGAAACTGATCACGTTCGGCAGGGTGAGGACGCGGTCCCCCACGACCGCCGTCGTACCGCCGGAAGCCGAACGCTCCGCGCGAGCCGGGCGACGCGACACCGAACCCTCCCTCCGCAGCACGTTCCGGCGGCCGACCGTGGTCGACCGCTCCGGAGGAACGTGCGCGTTGCCGGCCGGTCACCGCCGGCGCCCTCTGCGATCCCGGGCTGGGACCTCCCCCGATGCGGCCCACGATCGGTTCGATCGCGGGCCGGTGAGTTGCGCTGCCACTATATCGGGCGCTTCCCCGCGGCCCGGGCGCCCAGCTTGCGTCGCCGCTCAGCTTTCGGTTTGTGTGTGGCCTCGCACCATCGGTAAGGCATCCTAGGACACTAGTTGGGAACTGACCGCCCGGCGGACCCGGCCGGTCCAGCCGGAACGATTAGGCGGTGCGGGCCGTGGCGGTGGAATCGGTGGCGGTCTGCGGCGCGGACATCGCCGCCGCTGCCTGGCTGAACGCGACCAGGGCCAGCAACAGCTCGTGCTGCACCCGGTTGGGCATCCGGTCGAGGACCGCCTGCACGGCCTGGTGCCGGCGGTCCCTCAGCTCGCGCAACAGCGTCTCCGCCGTCGCGGTCGGGATCAACCGGACCTCGCGCCGGTCGCGGGGGTCCGCCACCCGGCGGACCAGGCCGACCGCCTCCAGCCGGTCGCAGAGCCGGCTGGCCGACGACGGCACCACGTCCAGCAGCTCAGCCAGCCGGTTCACGTTGGTCTCCGGGTGCGCCATGATCAGCGAGAGCACCCGCAGCTGGGTCGGCGAGACGCTGACGCTGTGCCGGGAGGTCGCCGAATCGAGCACGCCGACGAGCGCCTCAGCGGCCGCATCGATGGCCGCGGCAAGATTCGGAGGTCGCTCCACCCGCTGTCCCCTGCGATCGTCCCGTTCGTGTTCGCTCCGCCGGTCCGTTACCGCCCGCACTCGTCGTCCACACGGCCGGAACCGCGCCAGTCCAGGCAGACGACGACCGCGTCGTCACGGAGGTCCGCGTCGACGTGGTACGCGTGCAGTTCGCGCATCACCGTACCAACTGCCTCGGTCGCCGGCTGCAGCCACCAACTGGTCGGGCGGGGCCACGCGCAGGGCGCGCGACACCTGTCCGGCCGCATCCGGCATGTGCATCCTCCGCGATTATTGCTCTGGGGCAAGCATCATACGGAGGCGTGCCGGCATCCCCGACGCCGGTTCCGACCGGCGTGCGGCAGGGCACCCGAGCCGGCGGCGGGTCCCTCGCGGGGCCGGGTCGAGGGGCGGCGGGACGGGAGGCGGGGCCCGTCAGGCGGACGGCTTCGTGGCCACCGCGCCGTAGAAGGGGTCCGGCACCGCGGCCGGCTCGCCGTCCGGACGCCACCGGGCGACCGGCCCGACGCCATCGGCGGTGGGCTCCCAGCGGCCCAGCAGCGGACCGAACGCGGCGGGCGGGCGCATCCGGAACGCGGGGCCCATCAGCGCCAACGCCCGGGGGTACGCGGCCAGCTCCTCCCCGGCGAAGTCGACGGCCAGGAAACTGCCCGGCGCGACCGCCTCGTAGAGCTCGTCCAGAGTCCGGGAGAGCGTCTCGTCGTCGAGGAACGCGGCCAGCCCGAGGAAGACCACCCCGACCGGCCGCCGCCCCCAGCCCGGGACGAACCGGTGCAGCTGGGCGGGATCGATCGTGCCGATGTCGGTGGCGTCGCCGAACCCGTAGCCGGCCCGGTCGCTGCCGGCGAGGATGCGTTGGCCGAGCCGGATGGTCACCGGGTCGACGTCGGTGTAGAGGACGGTCGCCTCGGGAGCGGCCTCGTGCACATTGCCCCGGGTCGGCACGCCGGCCCCGAAGACCAGGAAGCTGTCCACCCCCGCGTCGGCGATCGACCGGACCGCCCGGCCGAGGAACTCCCGCAGCGAGCGGAAGATCACCGCGCAGGGTCCGTACGCCTCCTCGAAGGCGCGGGCCGCGGCCACGTCGACCGGGAAGTGGTGCTCGCCGCCGAGCCAAAAGTCGATCATGCGGGCGGTGCTCGGCTGGTCGGGCTCGGCCATCGACGAGGCTCCCTTCCCCGGGCGGTGGTCGACAGCGTACCCACGGGGCGGCTCCGGCGGTATCGCCCCGTGGACCGGCCGCCGGCCGCGATACTGGCCGCGGGCGTCCGGCGGCCAGGAGGTGCAGCGGTGAACTCGGCGAACGGCGCGGCGGTGGTGGTCGGCGTGGACGGCTCCGAGCCGGCGCTGCGGGCCGTCCGCCTCGCCGCGGCCGAGGCGGCCCGCCGGCACCGCCCGCTGCGGGTGGTGCACGGCTTCATCTGGCCGCTGCTGCACGCTGCGATGAATCCGGTCGCCGAGGGGCCCGGCGGCGGCCTGCGGCGCCAGGCGCAGGAGCTGGTGGCTGCGGCGGTGGCCGAGGCGGAGGCGACGGCGCCGGGGGTACGGGCCTCCGGGGAGATCATCGACGGCGAGGCCTCCGCCGTGCTGGTCGGCGAGTCCCCCACCGCCGCGATGATCATGCTCGGCGACCGGGGCCTGGGCGGCTTCGCCTCGCTGGTGGTCGGCTCGGTGGCGATCCAGGTGGCCTCCTACGCGGACTGCCCGGTGCTGGTGGTCCGGGGCGAGGAGCACGCGGCCGGGCCGGTGGTGGTCGGGGTGGACGGTTCGGCGCTGTCCCGGGCCGCGGTCGAGTTCGCCGTCGAGGAGGCGGCGGTGCGCGGCGCCGGGCTGCACGCGGTGCACGCCTACCCGCACCCGGTCTCCAGCGGCCCCGGCGACATGCAACCCCTGGTCTACGAGGAGAACCAGCTGCGCGGGGAGGAGACCCGGATACTCGCCGAGTCCCTCGCCGGGCTCACCGAGCGGTACCCGGAGGTCCCCGTCACCCGTGCGGTGGTGCACGGCCGGCCGGTCGCCGCGCTCACCGAGGCCAGCCGCCGGGCCCAGCTGCTGGTGGTCGGCAGCCAGGGCCGGAGCGAGCTGACCGGGCTGCTCCTCGGCTCGGTCGGCCACGCCCTGCTGCACCACGCCGCGTGCCCGGTCGCCGTGGTCCGCTCCCCCGCGTGAGCGTCGCCGGCACGAATGACCCCGACGGCGCCGGGTAGACGAGCCGGGCACGCCTACAGGAGGAGGCAGCGATGCCAGGACCACGGCCGGGCAGCAGCGCGTACGACAAGGAACGGGCGCGGCTGCGCGATCTGATCGAGCAGTCCGGGCGGGCGTCGGACCAGGAGGCGAACCAGGTCGCCAACCGGATCCTGCAGGACGACCGCGGCCAACGGGGCGTCGTACGGGGGGAACGGACGTTCGGCCCGAAGGGCGAACGCGAACCGGGCGACCCGAAGTGAGAGCTGCGCCCCTGGTCGACGGCGCGATCGCGGGTGCGGTGGGCACCGTCGCGTTGAACGTGATGGGCTACCTCGACATCGCGGCGCGGGCCCGCCCGGCGAGCAGCACCCCGGAGGAGACCGTGCGGCGGCTCGCCGGGGCCGCGCACGTCGACCTCGGGCCCGAGGACCGGGCGGCCACCCGCCGCTCGGGCCTCGGGCCCGTGCTCGGGTACGCCACCGGCATCGCCGCCGGGGCCGCCTTCGGCCTCCTCGCCGCCCGCCGACGGGTCCCGCTGCCGATCGCCGCCGGGGTGCTCGGCGGCGGCGTCATGGCCACCACGGACGGCTCCATCGCCGCGCTCGGCGTGTCCCACCCGCGTACCTGGCGACCGAAGGACTGGCTGGCCGACGTCGTTCCGCACCTGGCGTACGGAATGGCGGCCGCAGCCACCTGGAAGCGGCTGCGGCCGCCGTCGCGGCACGGGCGCTAGCCCCGGGCGTCGCTCTCGTCGTCGGCCACCGGCTCACCCGCCGGGCCGTACGGCGAGACCTGACCCTTCGGGACGGGCCGCCCGACGTCCGCGTTCGACGAGCCCCGGTTCAGCGGATGCCCGGCCGAGCGGGGCCCCTTGCTGTCCTGGCTCGTGGCGCCCTTGTTGTTGCGCCGGAACTCCTCCTGCTGCGGATTGACCACGGGTCTCTCCTTCCGGTGGAGCACGCGACGTGGGCCGCGCACCTGCACGGGTTACCCGCCGCCGTCGGACGCATTCCGGGGCGCCGCCGCAGGTCTGGGCCGACGCGGTACGGGTACACCCCACGGATGCGGGACGATCGGAACATGGCGCGGGTGCTGCTGGACCGGCAGGGCCGGACGTACGCCGAGGAGGCGGGGATCCGGCTGGCCGACCGCCCGCAGCCGCTGTACCAGCTGCTGGTGCTCAGCACGCTGCTGAGCACCCGGATCCGGGCCGGGGTGGCCCTCGCCGCCGCGCGGGAACTCTTCGCGGCCGGGTACCGGACCCCGCAGGCGATGGAGGCGGCGAGCTGGCAGGACCGGGTCGACGCGCTCGGCCGCGGCCACTACCGCCGCTACGACGAACGGACCGCCACCATGCTGGGCAACGGCGCCCGGCTCTGCCTGGACCGCTGGCACGGGGACCTGCGGCGGATGCACCGGGAGGCCGACGGCGACCGGCAGGCGCTGCGCCGGCTGCTCACCGAGTTCCCCGGCATCGGCCCCACCGGGGCGGACATCTTCCTGCGCGAGGCGCAGACGGTCTGGCCGGACCTGCGCCCGTACGCCGACCGGCGGACCCTGGCCGGCGCGAAGCGGCTGGGGCTGCCGGCGAACCCGGGCGGGCTGGCCGGCCTGGTCGGCGACGCCGACTTCGGGCGGCTCGCGTCGGCGCTGGTGCGGGTGGCGCTGGGCGAGGAGTCGGCCGGCGAGGTCAGCCGGAGCGCGGCGGCGCGCTGAGGCTCACTTGACCGGCCCCGCCGGCGGCTTGGTGAGGTGCCACGCCAGCAGCGCCGCGCCCAGGGCGAGCAGCACCACGCCGCCGGAGATCCCGGCGCCCTCCTCGCCGCTGCTGCGGTGCCCGGTGGCGCCGAAGTAGATCACCGCGAGCCCGGCCAGCACGGCGATGAACGTCCGCATGCCTCGGTCCTTCACATTCCGGACGGTACGGCGCGTCCCCGCCCGTGCTGCGGCTTTTTCCGGCCGATTCCCCCGTCCGGGGTCACTCCGGCCGGCAGCCCGCGGCCGGACCGCGCAGCCGCACCCGGCGCACCGCCCGGTCGGCCACCTCGAGCACTGTGACGGTGAGCCCGGGCAGGCGCACCGTCTCCCCCGGCCCGTCGGGCACCCGGCCCAGCCGGGCCAGCACCAGTCCGGCGATCGTGGTGTACTCCCGGGACAGCGGGAAGGTCAGCCGCACGCCGACGTCCGGCAGGTCGTGCAGCGGGAAGTCGCCGGAGAGCAGCAGCGCGCCGTCCGGCTCCCGGACCACCCCGCGCACGTCCCGGTCGGTCTCGTCGTAGAGCTCGCCGACGACCTCCTCGAGCAGGTCCTCCATGGTCACCAGGCCGTCGACCCCGCCGTGCTCGTCGACCACCAGGGCGATCTGCTCGTGACGCTGGCGGAACTGGCGCATCGCGTCGGCGACCGGCAGCGTCCCGGGTAGCAGCAGCGGCGGCCGGGCGCGCTCGCCGGCGGTGGCGGCACCGGCGTCGACCAGGTCGCGGATGTGCAGTACGCCGCACACGTCGTCCAGGCCGCCCGGCCCGACCACCGGGGCCCGGGACCGGCCGGCGGCGGCCAGTCGGCGCATCGCCTCCGGGGCCGGCGCCGAGGCCGGCACGACGGTCACGTCCCGGCGCGGGACCAGGATCTCCCGCAGCGTCCGGCCGGCGATGTCGAACGCCCCGGAGAGGATCTCCCGCTGCTGGGCGGAGAGGCCGCGCTGGCTGACCAGCAGCTCGCGCAACTCCTCCTCGGTCACCTCCTCGCGGCGGGCCCGGGGATCGCCGCCGGCCAGCCGGACCAGCACGTCGGTGCTCCGGCTGAGCAGCCACACCGCCGGCCGGGACAGCCGGCCCAGCAGGTCCAGCGGACCGGCGCTGAGCAGCGCCCACCGTTCCGCCCACTGCATCGCCAGCCGCTTCGGCGCCAGCTCGCCCACCACCAGCGTGACGAAGGTCAGGACCACCGTCACGAGCAGCACCGCCACCGGCTGCGCCGCGCCGCCGAGAAAGCCCAGCGGCCCGACCAGCGGCTCGGCCAGCGACACCGCGGCCGCCGCCGAGGCGAGGAAGCCGGCCAGGGTGATGCCGAGCTGGATGGTGGCCAGGTAGCGGTTCGGCTCCCGGACCAGGCGGACCAGCCGGACGCCGCTACGACCCGAGCGGCCCAGCCGGCGCAGCTGCCCCTCGCGCAGCGTCACCAGCGCCATCTCGCTGCCGGACAGCGCCGCGTTGACCAGCACCAGGACGGCCACCAGGGCGACCTGACCCGCCATCACACCCCCTCCCGCTCCACCGCACGCCCGCCGGGGCACCCGGTCAGTCGTTCTCCAGGTCGTCCAGGGAGATGGCGTGGGTCATCAGCCACCGGGCCAGCGCGGCCATCCCGAACAGCCACAGCGGCGCCGACTCCGTGGTGCCGTTGGTGGCGAAGATCGCGAAGCGCAGATCCGGCGCCCGGTACGCCTCGATCCGCCACCGGTGCTGCTTGTCCCGCCAGACCGCCGAAGGGTCCATGGCGTCACCGTAGGCGACCGCGCCCGCCGGCCGGGCCGTCTTCGTCCGCGCCGGTCAGGTCGGCGGAGCGACCACCTCACGGGCGTCGTCGGGCAGCCGGCGGGTGGCGCCCCGCCGGTCCAGCAGCTCCAGCAGCGGCACGGCGACCCGGCGGGTGGTGTCCAGGGCCTGCCGGGCGGCGCTGAGGGTGAACGGCTGCGGCAGGCGGGCGAGGACCCGCACGGCGTCGTCGAGCGCGCCGGGGAGCAGCACCACGTTGTCGGCGAGCTTGAGCAGGGCGCCGGCCCGCACGGCCGCGCCGATCTCCCGGGGCCCCAGCCCCAGGTCGGCCAGGCGGTGCGTCTCCGGGGCCTGGAAGGGCCGGTCGCCGTACTCGGCGCGGACCCGGTCCACGGCCCGGGCCACCGGCTCCGGCAGCGCGTCGACCGACGTCGCGGTGACCCGGCCGGCGCGCAGCCGCAGCGGCGGCCGGAGCAGCGCCTCCACCAGGGCCCGGTCGGGCAGGGCGAGGCGCTGGCGCAGCACGTCCACCGGCACGCCGGGTTCGAGCGGATGCTCCCGGGCGTACCGGGTGACCTCCTCGGTGAGCCGGCCGCCGAGCCGGCGCCAGTGCTCCGGGTCGGCCAGCCAGTCCCCGGCCACCGGCGCGACGGTGACCGGCACGCCCATCCGGGTCAGCTCGCCGGCCGGACCAGG
>NZ_JAEVHJ010000092.1:0-21670 GCF_016802855.1 Micromonospora sp. ATA51
AGGGGGTCAGGGGAGGGAGGCGCGGGCGGAGAAGGCGATGCTGGCGAGGAGGAAACCGCCGTTGACGAGCGTGAACGCCACGATCACCCAGACCGTGAGCGCCGGGGCGACGGTCAATACCAGGCCGGCCAGGAAGATCACCGCGCCGTAGTCGCGGACCAACTTCACCAGGCGTACCGGCAGCGAGGTCGAGGTGACCATGCTGGCCGCGTTCGGGCCGGCCTGCATCACCGAGGTGACCAGGTTGACCATCCAGGTGCCGGCGAAGACCGCGATCAGCCAGGTCGGCGCGACGGGCGCTGCGCCACGGCGGTCGCGCCGAGGGCGGTGACCAGGGCGATCTGCGCGGCCACGTCGCAGAGCACGTCCACCCGCGCGCCCGCCGCGGTGCCCTGCCCGGTCACCCGGGCGAGCTGCCCGTCGGCGCAGTCGAGGGCGTACGCGACCTGCCAGCCGACCAGCGCGACCAGCCCGACCGCCCAGGCCGGTACGTCCCCGGCGGCGACCGGCCCGGCCAGCGCCACCACGGTCACCGAGGCGGCCAGGCCGAGCACCAGGTTGGCGATGGTCAGCGCGGTGGGGCGCAGCCCGAGCCGCTGGGCGACCAGCGCGAAGACCGCGCCCAGCCACTGGCTGATCGACTCGCTGAACAGGCCGCCGCCCCGGTTGACCCGGTGGAAGTCGGCGACGGTGGGGCGGGACGGCTCAGCCAAGGTGGTCGCGGAGTGCACCGGCGTAGTCTGCCAGCCGCGCCCGCGTCTCGGTAGGCGACATCGCGAGGTGTTCGAGGATCGTGTAGCGGTCCGGCCGGGTGGCCGGCGCGAACTGCACCGCCTCCACGAACCCGTCGTCGGTCAACCCCACGTCGGCGGGGAGCCGGGGCAGGCCGTGCCGGGCCAGGCAGGCCGACATCTCCGCGAAACGACGGTGGTCGCCGCGCAGGAAGGTGCAGAAGAGCGCCCCGAGCCCGGCCAGCTCGCCGTGCGAGGCGGTGCCCGGGAAGAGCGCGTCGATCGCGTGCATGATCTCGTGGCAGCCGCCGCTGGCCGGCCGGCTGGTGCCGCTGACCGCCATGGCCAGCCCGCTGGAGATCAGCGCCTCGGCGAGCACGGTGACGAACGCGTCCTGGGTCATGTCGCCGCGGTGGGCGAGGACCGCTTCGGCGCCCATCCGGGCCAGCGAGGCGGCCAGCCCGTCGACCGGCTCGCCGCGCACCTGCCGGGCCAGCTCCCAGTCGGCCAGCGCGCTGATGTTGCTCACCACGTCGCCGATGCCCGCCCGGTTGTGCCGCTCCGGGCCGGCCTCCACGAAGTCCAGGTCGACGATCACCGCGATCGGGATGTGCACCCCGTAGGAGCCCTTGATCCCCTCGCTGACCAGGCTGGCCACCGGGGAGGCGATGCCGTCGTTGGCCAGGCTGGTCGCCATGGTCACCATCGGCAGGCCGCGCCGGGTGGCGGCGTACTTCGCCACGTCGATGGTCTTGCCGCCGCCGATGCCCACCACCGCGTCGTACGAGCGGGCCCGCAGCTTGGCGCCCAGCTCATCGGCGGCCTCCAGGGTGCCGCCGGCCACGGTGAAGACGTCCGCCGAGCGCAGCGACGGCCGGATCAGCTCGGCGATCTGCTCGCCCTGCCCCGGCCCGACCACCACCGCCACGTCGCCCCCAGCGGAGATCCGCCCGTCGACGAGGATCGCGGCCAGGTCGGCCACCGCGCCCCGCCGCACGTCGATGTGCAGCGGGGTGAGGATCGTCCGGGCTAGTAGCGGCATGCGATCTCCCACGCCCGGGCCAGGTCGGCGTGGTTGTCGACCTCGACCCAGGAGACGTCACCGATCGGCGCCGCCCGCACCTCGCCGCCCCGGTCGGCGAACTCCTGGTAGCCGTCCTCGTAGTAGAGGTTCGGGTCGCGCCGCCAGGTCGCCTCCAGCGCGTCGGCGAGCGCGTCGGCCACCTGCGGCTCGATCAGCGTCGCGCCGATGTACTCCCCGTACGCCTCGAGCGGGTCCATCAGCTTGGTGATCCGGGTGAGCTGGCCGGCGGCGTCGAAGGTGGTCTTCATCTCCTCCTCCGCCAGCGCCTTGATGTTGTCGATGGCCAGCAGGATGCCCGGGCCGCGCTCGGCCAGCAGGGTCTTCTCCACGCTCACCGGGTGCACGGTGTCGCCGTTGACCAGCAGCACGCCCCGGGCGAAATGCTCCCGGGCCAGCCAGAGCGAGTACGCGTTGTTCCACTCCTCGGCCTTGTCGTTGTGCACCAGCGTGATCGTCACGCCGTACTTCTCCTCCAGGGCGGCCTGCCGCTGGACGACCGCGTCCGCCGCGTAGCCGACCACGATCACCACCTCGGTCAGCCCGACCTCGGCGAGGTTGCGCAGCGCGATGTCCAGGATGGTGGTGTCACCGTCCACCGGCACCAACGCCTTGGGCAGGGTGTCGGTGTACGGGCGCAGTCGGCGCCCCGCACCGGCCGCGAGCACCATCCCGATCATGCCGGCATCCTCCTCCGTACGACTCTGGGTCACCGGTGGAGGATAGCGCCGGGGAACTTCGCCGCTGCCGCCAGCCGTGGTTCAGCCGGGCAGGGCCGCCAGGTCGGCGAGCATCGCCAGCCGCTCCGCCCCGGGCGGCAGCTCCGGGATGCCCGCCGCGGTGTGCCCCGCCGCCCGCCACGCCGCGGCGTGCGCGTCCGCCCGGTGGTATCGCAGCGTGCCCAGCCGGTTGACGGCGAACCGGTGCGGGGCCAGCTCGACGCCGTCGCTCACAGACCGATCGACCGCAGCGCGGCGAAGCCGTTCTCGGCGATCCGCCGGATCAGCCCGTCGTTGACGTGGCGGTGCTCGTCGAGCAGCGCGACGTCCTCCTCGCCCAGCCAGCGGAACTCGGTGTGCTTGCCCACCTCCAGCCGGGGCCGGCTGAGATCGCCGTCCACCCGGACCAGGAAGTCGGACTCCAGCCGTTCCAGCCCGTCGTCCCCGGTCCAGCGGTACTCCCCGACCAGCCCGAGGACGTGCGAGACGCTCCAGCCGGTCTCCTCGGTGACCTCGCGGCGCAGCGCGTCCTCCACCCCCTCGCCCGGTTCCAGGTGGCCGCCGACGATGTCCCAGCAGTTGGGGAGAACGGCCCGGTCCGGGGACCGGCGCTGGATGAAGATGCGGCCGTCGTCGTCCACGATCAGCGCGCCGGCACAGCGGAGAGGCTCGGTGGGCACGTGACGACAGTAGCGAGCCCGAGCCGTTTTCGGCGATGCCCGGCCTTGTCCCGGTACGCATCGATGGTCCACCATGTCCATACCGGTGCCGCCGTCCCACAGGGGTGATGTGTGATGCAGGTTCGAGAAGCGATGTCCAGCGAGGTTCTCGTGGTCGGCCCGGAGCACACGCTCCGGCAGGCGGCCCGGATGATGTCGGCCCGCGGTGTCGGGTCGGCGGTGGTGATCGATCCGGACTCCGAAGGGGTCGGGATCATGACGGAACGCGACGTGCTCAACGCGATCGGCGCGGGGTTGGACTGCGACGTCGAACGCACGGCGGCTCACCTGACCTGGGACGTGGTCTACGCCGGCCCGGACTGGACGGTGGAGGAGGCGGCGGCGGCCATGGCCCGCGGCGGCTTCCGGCACCTGGTGGTGCTCGACGGCCGGGAGGTGGCGGGCGTCATCTCCGTCCGGGACCTGATGCGAGTGTGGGCCCGGGAGCACGCGCCGACGCGCGCCTGAACGGCGAGGGGACCGGGCCCGGAAAGGGCGATGGCCCGGCCGATACCGGCCGGGCCATCGCTGTGCGGTGCGGTGTGTCAGGGACGACGAAGACCGCGTTGCCGCGCCAGTCCACGCCGTCCACGGTCGGCCCGCTGACCAGCGTGGCGCTGCCGGCCGGGGCGCCCGCGGACCAGCCCCGGGAGTAGAGGTAGCCGTTGCCCCGGCTCGCCGTGTAGAGCTTGCCGCCGCTGACGAACATGCCCCCGACGTCGGAGAAGCCGGTGGTGCCGGCGACGGTGAACCTGTCCGCCCCGACCGTGCCGGTGTCCGGGGTGAACCAGCGCCAGTAGAGCGCCTGCTGCCCGTTGACGGTGTAGTAGAGCCGGCCGGCGCTGTAGAACATGCTGTTCACGTACGGGATTTCCAGGTAGAAGTTCGACGCCATGCCCGCGTACGTCTGCGACGTGCCGGCCGGTGCCGAGCCTGTCTGCACGGTGTCCCAGAGGGCGTCGTGGTACGGGTCGACCTTGCTCGGCGTACCGAACGTGGTGCCGTCGAAGGACCGCCGGTAGAGCGACCCGTTCATCCCGTAGAAGAGCGTGCCGCCGACCCAGAAGCCGCCCTTGGCGGCCCCCCAGCCGGTGTTGTCGCTGTTGCTGACCGAGGTCGCCGAGCCGACCGTGGTGGCCCCGTCGTACGACCGCTTGGTGACGCTGTTGAGCACGGTCGAGGACGGCGCCGCCGGGATCTTGACGATCTCGATGCCCTGGATCAGCGGGTTCTCCACGACCCGACCGAAGTCGATGTCGACGTTGCCGTCACTGGTGATGACGAAGGACCGCATGGTCCCCCGGTTCGTGCCGCCCGTCTGGGCCACCGGGTCGAAGTCGTTCAGCTTCACCACGCCGTCGATCTTGACGTCGAAGATCCGCTTGCCGACCGTTCCCGTGCCGGAGTAGCGGTTGGCCAGGTAGAGCCGGACCTGGACCTGCTGCCCGGCGGTCACCGGGAAGTCCCACTGCATGTCCGGGGTGGACGACAGGTCGTACCGCTCGGCGTTGAACAGCGCGACCGGGGTGCCGGCCGGGATGGTCAGGTCGAGCGTCGCGTTGGTGGTGTACGCCGAGACGCTGCTGCCGGTGTTGTGGTACTTGCTCGGCGCGGTCGAGCTGTCGGTCGCCCAGCTCGGGCCGCTGCTCGCGGTCAGCGCCGGGCCGCCCGCGTTCACCCGGTAGAGCACGTCGGTGGCCGACGGCGGCACCGCGGTCCGGATGACCTCGACGCCCTGGACGATCGGGTTCTCCAGCACGTGGCCGAAATCGATGTCGACCATGCCGTCGCTGATCAGCGAGAACGCCCGCATCGTGCCCCGGTTGGTGCCGCCCGCGCCGGCCACCGGGTCGAAGTCGTTCAGCTTCAGCACGCCGTCGATGCTGACGTCGAACTTCCGGCTGCCGACCGCCGACGTGCCCGAGTACCGGTTGGCGAAGTAGAGCCGCACCTGGATCCCGGTGCCCGCCGCGACCGGGAATTCCCACTGCATCTCCGGGGCGGTCGAGGCGTCCCAGCGCTCGGCGTTGAAGAGCCCGACCGGGGTGCCGACCGGCACGGTCGAGTCGAGGACCGCGTTGGTGGTGTACGTCGCGACGCTGCTGCCGCTGTTGTGGTACGGGCTCGGGGCGGTGGCGGCGTCACCGGACCAGTCCGGGCCGCCGTCGATCGCGGTCAGCGTCGGCCCGCCGGCGTTGACCCGGTAGAGCACCTCGGGCTGGGTCCCCCGGCCGGCCTGGTAGACGTTGCCCGGCAGGCTCTTCGTCGCCGTGGAGTGCGGGGCGTTGCCGCCGGTCAGCGGGAAGAAGGCGATCTTCGCCCGCTTGTACTTGAAGTTGCCGATCCAGTCCTGGTCGCTGCCGAGCCAGAGGCCCTCCGGGGTGACCAGCATCTCGGTGACGCCGTAGCCGCGTGGGTGCCGGCCCGGGTTCCAGGACAGCGGCAGGCCGTTCGTCGGGTCGAGCGCGGCGATGCTGGGCCGGCCGACCGCGCCCGGCGCGGCCTTGTCCGTGCCCGAGGAGTTGTTGGACCAGCGGAAGTGGCCGCCGACGTAGACCGCCTGCTCGCTGATGCCGACCGAGAGGAAGGTGTCGCCGCCGCTGTAGTTGACCCAGGTCGGCTGCTGTCCGCCGCCGGTCGCCGCGGTTTCCCACCGCGCCGCCGAGTCGCAGAGCCCCGGGTACGCGCCGCCGGTGGTGGCCACGACGAAGTACTTGCCGTCCGGCGAGAACTGCACGTCGCGCACGTACGAGTCGAAGGAGGCCGCCCGGCAGGTCGGGGTGTAGCGGTCGGTGTTCCAGTTCATCACGGTGGCCGAGGTGTCACCGAGGCTGATCCGCACGATCTGGTCGTGCAGCGACCCGTCGGCCTTCTTGAAGTTGCCGATGACCACGAGCTGGTTGCCGTCCGGCGAGACGGCGAGCTTCTCCGGCCCGACGCCGGCCTTCGCGCCCGTGCTGCCCTCGGTCCAGTTGTGGTTCTCGGTCAGGGCGGTGGTCAGGTAGCCGTCCAGCGCGCCGGTGGCGGCGTCCAGCGAGGCGAGACCGTTGCGGGTGCTCGCGTCGGCGGTGGTGAAGATGCCGCCGACCAGCAGCCGGTCACCGACCTTGGCGATGTCGTTGACGGTGCCGTTGAACGCCGGGCCCTTGAAGGTGGTGACCAGGGAGCCGTCGGAGATGTTGACCAGCGCCAGCTTGCGCCGGTTGACGCCGTTGGCGGTGGTGAATTCACCGGCGAGGTAGACCGTGCCCGGCGTCGGCCCGGCGATCACCGCGTTCACCGGACGGTCGAGCACCGGCTTGAAGGCGGTGTCGATGTCACCGGTGGACTTGTCGAAGGCCAGCACGTACTTCTGCGTGACGGTGGTGGGGGACGAGCCGCGGTTCTCCGCCTGGGTGAACGACCCGGCGGCGATCACCTTCGTGCCCGCGTCGTAGATCGCCACCACGCTGCCGTCGACGATGTTCGGCGTCTTGTCGGACGGCACCTCCGCGACCATGGTGTTGTGGTTCGGCGCGGCGGCGAGCGCGGGGCTGGCGGTGAAGAGGCTGGCGACGCCGAGGACGGCGGCGCCGAACAGGGACACCGTGCGGTGTCTCAGGAACGAGGAAGGCACAGGCAACTCCGGAGGCGCGTCGGAGAGCTGCGATCGGGGCCGGGAGATCGGAAGGCGTAAGGCGTCCGACCGGCACGACCGACCACAGACGTGAAAGCAACACCTTCTCGCACCGAGGCGCGCCGCGTCCACCCGGGATCGTGATATTGGCCGAGCAATCCGCCGCTCCGGCCCGCGCAGCCAGTGCGGATCACACGAAAAGACGAGCCCCGATCATCGGGCCGGGATCGCGGAGGTGGTCAGGTCGGGCGGCGGCGGGGAGAAGTACGGGTCGGTGGCCATCTCGCGGAAGACCGCCGCGCTCTCCGGGTCGTTGCCGAACGTGCTGTCGTACAACGGCTTGGTGGTCTGCTTCGCGGCGAAGTAGAGCGCGGCCTTGATCTGCGGGTGCTTCTTCAGGTACGGGGCCACCTCGCGCAGCCAGTTGGCCCGCTGGCCCGGCCGGCCCTCCTGGGTCAGGCCGTACTCGCCGATCACCACCGGCCGGGGGTGCTGCTGGGCGAAGGCCATGAAATGGTCCATCCGGTTGCTGAAGCTGGCCCACTCCGGGCCCGGGTAGACGTCGGCGCAGAGCCAGTCCACCTGGTCGTCACCGGGGTAGTACGCCGCCGCGGCCCGCTCGTCCGAGGCGAAGCCGTCCGCGTGCGGGCACCACACCCAGGCCGCGTTGGTGACCCCGACCTCGGTGAAGATGCCCCGGACGTGCTTCCAGGCGGCGACGTAGTCCTCCGGTGAGTGGATGCTGGCCGCCAGGTTGGGCCGGTCCATCTCCCACCGGTACCGCAGCAGCACCGGCAGCCCGAACGCCTTCACGTCCTCGGCCCGCTGCCGGATCAGCGAGTCGTAGGTGCCGCTGACCGTCGACCGGGTGTCCGTACCCTGCCAGGAGATCATCTGGAGCTTCCCCATGGCCTGGAACGCCTGCTCGGTCGCGCCCGGGAACGACTCGTTCCACTGGTGGAACATGTGCGCCACGGTGAGCTTCCCGCCTGCGGCCCGGTTGAACTGGTCGAGCGCGGCGGCCCGCCCGGTGGCGTTGTGCCACTGCGGCTTGACCCAGGCGCCGAGCCAGGCGCCCTGCTCCGGCGGCTCGGGCCCCAGCCCGGTGGTCCGCACCGGGTCGGTCCGTGGCTCCACCGTAGGTGGTGGCGCCACCACCGTCGCCCGCTCCGCCGGCCGCTCGGCGGGATTCGACTCGCAGGCCGCCAGCGCGGGCGCCAGGCAGGCCAGGGTGAGCACAGCCGCCATCGTCCGTCGTAGTCGTCGTACCACCGCAACCTCTCCCCAGGAAGGTCGCCGGCCACGGATTCCCCCGACGGCTCCGCCTCAGCGGAGCCCAGGATGGCCGGACGACCCCACGCACTCTACCGGCGCGGCGGAGCTCACCCGGGGTAGCCGAGTTCGGTCAGCAGCGGCTCGGCCTGGGCCCGGACGTCGGCCAGGTTGGTTTCGTCGAGCCGGGCCCGCCATCGGCCGACCGAGCCGGGGCGGGCCTGGCCGAACCGGGCGAGCAGGGCCTGCCGCCCCGCCGGGTCGCCCACCTCGAGGAAGTCGGCGACCACCCCGGCGGCCTCCGCCGGCCGGGTGACGATGTCCTCGTAGCGCAGGTGGCGTACCCGCTCGGCGGGCAGTTCGGCGAGCTGGGCCAGGGCGCTGCCGGTGAACCGGCGCCACATCCACGCCGAGCGGGCCAGGTCGGAGACCCGGCTGAACTCCTCCCGCCGCTCCGGCTCGACCCAGAAGCGCGGCGCCGCGCCCCACGGGGTGCCACCGCGGCCGCTCTTCCCGGTGCCGGTGGAGGCGGCGTTCAGCCACGGCTGCTCGGCGTGCGACACCGCCACGTCCCGGCCGTCCCGGTAGACGTGCAGGAACACCGCGTCCGGGAAGACCTCGGTCAGGAACGGCACGATGAAGCAGTTCTCCGGATCCTTCTCGGCGAACCGCAGCCCGCCGTGGCCGGAGGCGGCGAGCAGCGCGCCGTAGTAGCCGCGGAAGTAGCGGGCCGCCCGCTGCGGGGTCCAGCTGCCCTCGTACACGCAGCGGGCCACCGCCTTGGTCAGCCGCGGCTCGAAGTGGTACGACACCTCCGGCAGCGCCCCGACGCAGCTGCCCAGGAAGGTGGTGCCGGAGCGGGGCGCGCCGAGGATGAAGATCGGCCGCTCGACCTTGAGGCTCAGCTTCCGGCCGGCGGCCGGCACCGGACGCTCCAGCTCCCGGCGTTCCTTCCGGTCCGCCACCAGACCTACGGCGGCGAGTTTCGCGGCCTTCACGGCGGAGAGGCCGGTGTGCGGGGCGAGGGGCGTGCTGCTGGTCATCGGTGTCCCATCGGTGGGCAGGGGCAGGTCACGACTGTGCGGCGGGCGCCGGACCGGAGCGGTTCCGGCCCCGGCGCAGCGCGCGGAGCGCGTCGAGGTGCAGGGTGGTCCGCCAGCGCCAGGCGCCGGCCAGGTACGCCGCTGCGCCGACCGCCGTCACCAGGGCGAGCACCGGCGCCGCCGCGCCGAGCAGGCTGGCCAGCCCGAGCGGCAGTCCGAACGCGGCCGTGGCGAGGGCCATCGCGGCGCGGGTGCCCCGACCGAACGGGTGCAGCCGCAGCGACCACCAGAGCTGCGCCAGCGGTACCAGGTTGGTGAGCAGGATGGACGCGGTCCAGGCCAGGGCGGCGCCGACGATGCCGTACACCGGGATGAGCGCGACGTTGGCGACCACGTTGACCGCGGTGCCGGCCATCGCGTTGTAGAAGGTCCAGGCGGTCCGGCCGGCCATGTTGAGCACCATATCGACCATGCCGCAGCCGGTCGCCACCAGCATGGTCAGCGCGAGCAGCACCACCACCCGGCGACCCGCGCCGTAGCCGGCGCCGAAGAGCGCCAGCATCGGCCCGGCGAAGGCGGCGAAGACCAGGTACGCCGGCCAGGAGAGCAGCACCAGCCAGCCGGTCGCGGCCTGGTAGAGCTGTCGCGCCTCGGCCCGGTCGTCGCGGGCGAAGGCGGCGGCCATCCGGTGCTGCACCGAGCCGGCCAGCGCCACGCTGGAGAGCTGGCCCAGCGCGAGGAACCGGGTCGCGGCGGTGTAGACCGCCGCGTCGGCCGGCCCGCGCAACGCGCTGAGCAGCACGATGTCCAGCCGCTGCACGATGATGGCGGCCAGGCTGCTCAGTGCCCGGGGCCCGGTGAACCGCCAGAACGGTCCGGCCAGCTCGCGCGCCGGCACCGGCCGGGCGACCTCGCGTTCGGCGCGCCGGACCAGCCGGCCGAGCCAGGCCAGCGCGACGGCGGCGGTCAGCAGGTAGGGCACCGCCCAGGCCAGCGGCAGCGCGCTGGTGGCGGAGAGGCCGAGCCAGGCGGCCACGGCGACCGCGACGAACTGGACCAGCGTCCGGCCGAGCCGTTCCACGGTCAACAGCGGGCGCATCTGCCCGAAACCCCGGCAGGCGGCGAGCGCGTAGTCGGTGAGCGCCGCCAGCGGCACGAAGGCCAGCAGGATGCGCAGCGCGGTCACCGCGCCCGGACCGGCCTCCGGCATGGTCAGCTCGGCGAGCGCGGGGGCGGCCAGCCAGCCGGCCAGGGCGAGCAGCGCCCCGACGGCCAGCACCGGCACCAGCCCCACCAGCACCGTGCCGCGGATCCGGTCGCGCTGGCCGAGGGCGCGGTACCGGCTGACGAAGTAGACCGTCCCCACGTCGGTGCCGAGCCGGGCCGCCGACGACGCGATCATGAACGCGCTGGCGGCGGCGAAGAACATGCCGGCCTCGCGGACCGACCAACCCCGGGTGATGACGATGTTCAACCCGAAGCCGGCCACCGCGGCGATGCCGACCCCGACCAGGTTGGCGAAGCCCTGCCGGGCCGCCCCACCCAGGCCCGCGCCGGCCGCCGCGGCCGGACCGCCGGCCTCGGCGGTCACCGCCGGGCCGGCACCGGTGTCCGCCCGGGTCACCGCCGCCACGACGGCACGCGTCCCCACCAGGTGGCCAGCCGCTCGTCGTACGGGGCGAAGTGCTCCTCGAGCCGGGCCCGCAGCTCGGCCGACATGGGCGACCGGGACCGCGAGTTGTGCTTGCCGAAGGAGATGTCCGCCCAGCGGGGCAGGCCGACGAAGTCGCAGACCGCGTCGAACGCCGGCCGCGGGTCGGCGAAGAAGTCGTCGCTGTCGATGACGTGCAGCCGCTCCCGGCCGACCAGCGACTCCAGCCGTTCCAACTGCTCGATGTACCGCCCCCGGGCCAGGTACGCGTTGTGCTGGAGGTGGTGGCTCAGGTACGCCGGGTCGGCGGTCATCCGCTCCCGCTCGCCGGCGGTCCGCTCCTCCTCCAGCGCCAGCGCCCGCTCGAACGACGACTCGGTCTCGTAGCCCCGGGCCAGCTCGTGCGAGTGCGCCGAGTACGCCCGCTCCACCGGGTCGCGCAGCAGCACGAGCAGCCGCACCCCGGGCAGGTCCTTCGCGATCCGCGCGCCAGCCAGCGGGTGGAACATGTAGAACGGGCTCGACTCGCCGGTGACCCCACGTACGCCGAGCTGCTCCCGGACCGCCTCCGCCTTCGCGGTGGTGGGGAAGTGCCCGAGGTACCAGTTCATTCCCCGCTGGTAGTCGGTGTCGAAGTAGTGCACACCCTTGTGGTACGCCGGCGGCAGCACCCGGGTGCTGGGAGAGCGTCTTGAACAGCGAGGTGGTGCCGCAGCGCTGCGCCCCCACGATCAGGAACCCGGGCGTCATCCGGGATCCGGCGGTCAACCGACCGACCGTCCGACTCACCGTCCGCACCGCTCGGAGCGCCTGCTCCTTGGCCACCGTCACGTCCCCACTCCTCACTCTCACCGGGCCCGACGGGCCAGGTGCTCCTCGACGGCCGGCAGCAGCCAGGCGTCGACGTGCCCCAGTCGCGCACCCGCCTCCGCCTGCCGGTCCCGCAGATAGCGCGCCGCCAGCTCCACCAGGTAGAGCACGGCGACCAGGTCGGCGTCCCGCCCGTCCTGGTCGAACGGCGCCAGCGTCCCCGCCGCGTCCGTGATCAGTGCCCGGGCGGCGTCGGTCGGCTCCACGCCGTCGTGCCCGATGGCGGTCTGCACCGCCCGGTGCAACGCGTCGTAGCCGACCGGCACGTCGGAGGAGAACCGCTCCCAGTCCCAGACCAGCACCCGGCCGTCGGCGAGGACGGCGCTGTTGCCGCCGTTCCAGTCGCCGTGCCAGGCGCCGAAGGCCACCGTCGGGTCGGCGTCCGCGACGCTCTTCAGCACCGCGCGCAGCCGCCCGGCCTCCGGCCGCGGGCCGAGCGCGTCGATCGCGTCGGCCAGCCGGGCCGCGTGTTCACTGCCCGCGTACGACCGGCGGCGTACGCCCAGGCAGCCGGCGACCGCCACCATCGCCGCCCGCTCGCCCGCCGCGGCGGCGGCTGGCGTGGCCCGGGGCAGTCGCACCGGCAGGGCCTCCTGTACGAGCAGCGCGTGGCCGTGCCACTCGGCCTGGTGCAGCGCGCGGGCCAGGGTCACCGGGCCCAGCGGCAGGTCGGCGAGCCGGCGCAGCGCGGCGGCCTCCACGTCGATCAGGGTCCGGGTGAGCGGGTCGACGCCCAGCTTGGCGTACCCGAGCGCCCGCCCGTCCGGGCCGAGCAGCTGGAGCACCGGCTTGCGGTTGGCCCGCGCCGGCCCGATGTGCATGCTGACCAGCGACCGGGTGCCCAGCACCTCGGCCAGGTACGCGTCGAGCGTGCCGGCGGCGGAGCGCACCACCAGCCGGTCGCGGAACACCAGCGGCCCCAGCCCGAGCCGGAACGCGGTGGCCAGCCCCTGCCGGACCAGCTTCGCCTTCCGGCCGACCGCCTCGGTGGAGTGCCGGACGGCGCTCGCCGCGGCCCGGGGCGACCCGGTGGGCACCAGCAGCCGCGGGCGGGCCGCCGAGGGCACCACCACCCAGCCCCGGCCGCCCCGGCGCAGCGTCGGTTCGGCGGGTGCGGGCCAGATCAGTTCCGCCAGTTCGGCCAGGTACGCGGAGCGGCCGTCGCCGTCCGGGGGAACACGGAACACCATCAACGGTCACCGGCTGCTTCGATTCGGGCCCGCAGCCCACCCACGGTGCTCCTGGGCGGCGCCGGCGCGACGGCCCGGCGCAGCCGGTCGTTGCGGGCGAGCAGGGCGACCGAGATCAGGCCGTAGGCGAGGGTGGCTTCCAGCGCACCGTAGGTGAACTGGAAGAAGAGCATCAGGATCACCACCAGGCTGCCGGCGACGCCGATCGCGCTGTGGTCGTGCCGGAACCGCCAGAGGCAGTAGAGGAAGAACGCGCTGTAGCAGAACGCCCCGACGTACCCCTGTCCGACCAGCAGGGCCCAGAGCTGGCCGTTGCTGCCCAGCTCCCGGTTGCCGCACTGCTTGCAGTCGTCGGACTTGCCGATCGCGATCGACCGGTTGCTGCCGATCAGCGCCCGGTTGCCGCCGTACCCCAGGACGGGCGAGTGGTTCGCGGCGGCGATCGCGCCCTCGGAGAGAGTGGTGCGGATGTCGTCGCTGTGCCCGTTCTGCAGGCGTTCGTCGAACGTCCGGCCGAGGGGGGTGGCGATGACCAGGATGCCGATCAGCCCGACCGCGAGGGCCAGCCCGCCGAGCACCGCCATCCGGCCGCGCAGCGCCAGCCGGATCGCGACGTAGACCGCGGAGATGCCCAGGCCGATCCAGAGGCCCCGGTTGAGCGAGTAGATGATCGGGAAGACCGCCGCCAGCGCGATCGCGATGCCGAGCAGCCGGCGCACCGGCCGGCCCAGCACCACCCACCCGACCAGCAGCCAGATCAGCAGGATCGCGGTGTTCTCGCCCCACGAGTTGGTGTACTCGAACGGTGCGGAGGGGCGCGGCGAGCTGGCCTCGCCCGCCAGCACCTGCTGGACCTGGGCGAACTCCACCTGCATCAGCGAGGCGACGAAGGGCTGGCTGGCGATGGAGTGCGGCAGCACGAAGTGCAGCGGCGCGACGAAGCTGAAGGTGGGGAAGAGCGAGCCGAGGTAACCGCCGATCACGACGACGACGGCCATGAAGCCGAAGAGCCGGACCACCCGTCGCTGGGGCAGCTCCCGTTCGCGCAGGTTGAGCACGTAGAGCATGACCACGGTCATGGCGAGGTAGTTGGCCAGCCGGATGCCCCAGCCGATGTAGCGGCCGTCGCCGGACGCGGGGAGCGTGTTGGGTGCGGTGAGGTCGAGCATCAGCGCCGACAGCAGCACCCAGAGCAGCAGCACGAGCCAGAGCCCGAACCCGGGCGGCACCAGTACCGGACCGCGGCGGCGCAGCTGCACCAGCATCGGCACGGCGAAGATGACGAAGACGAACGACGACACCCCGAGCGCCCACCAGAGCGGGTAGAGCACGAAGAGCGCACTCAGCGGCCACCCCGCCGGCAACCGCAGCGACCAGGCCCGTGGTTGGACCGGCACCGGCGCGAGCCGGGCCGCACCGGGCTGGGGGCGCTGCCCACCGGCCGGGGCCGACCCGCGGGCGGGGCGGTGCGGGGTGACCGTACTCATCTCACGGTGACCTTGGCGGTGGTCGGCGCGTAGATCACCCAGGCGTTGCCCGCCTGCGGGTGCAGCAGGTCGCCGCCCAGGTCGGCGACGTTGCAGACCAACTGCTGGCCGGGCTTGCGCCAGGCGCCCTTGGCGCTCGACGGGCCGGAGACCGCGACGACCGCGCCCTCGCCGAAGACATTGGCCGAGGGCAGCGAGCGCGGCGACGGGTGCCGGACGTCCAGCGTCCGGTACTCCATGGTCAGCACGATCACCGATGCGGCGGTGACGGTGGTGGTGCCGACCTTGCCGACCCAGAGGGACTTCTGCTCGTCGTACCGCCAGACCATCGGCGGTCCGCCGGAGACCGTGACGGTCAGCTCCCGGGCCGGGGCGAGGTCGCGGGCGGCCAGGGCGGTGCCGGCGGTCGCGTAGTCGAAGACCGGCGTGGGCGGCTGGCCGCCCTTCGGCGCGGCCTTCCACAGCGCGGCGGTGGAGGTGTAGTCCGAGGTGAAGACCTTGTCGCCGTCGTCGGCCGGGGTGACCCCGGTGAGCCCGGACTTCTCGAACTGACTGAGGAAGCCGGTCGGCCCGCCGTCGTAGCCGACGAAGGGCCGCAGCACGCCGACGGACCGGATGTCGACCGGGCGGATCTCGGTGACCGGGCCGACCTTGGCGGCGTCCCGGGACTGGAACACCGCCGTCAGGTGCAGGGAGTCGGACTCGGCGAACTCGACGTACACCAGGTCGGCCGAGCCGAGGCCGGCCGGCGCGCTGGACGGGGTGACCCGGATCGGCACGGCGACCGCCTGCCGGGCGGCCACCGGCGCGGCGCTGACCGGCAGGCCCGTCAGCGGGGCCGGCGGCTGGCTCGGGGTCGGGCTCGGGGCGGGCGTCGCCGCCGCGCCCGGATCGACCACATCTATGCTGCCGGCGGGCTGGGGTTCGCTGCACGCCGTGCCGAAGCCGACCACGAGGGCCGGGGCGAGGGCGGCGCGGAGCATCTGCCGGCGGTTCACCCCAGGTCCTCGCCGGAGTCCAGGGCGTAGCTGCCGCGGCCCGGGCCGTCCGTTCCCGGGCCGTCACCCCGCGACCGGTAGGTGCTGCCGGGCCCGTTGCCGGTCACCGGCAGCGGACCGCCCGCATTCGTCGGCTTGGCCGACCCGGACGCGCCGCCCGACGCGCCCGACGCGGACGGCTTCATCCGGGGCAGCACCATGGTCGATTCCACCGACATCGCGCCGGCGGAGGGGCCGGGGCCCGGCCGCGGCTTGGGCCGGTTGGCCGGGATCGCCGGCTTGCCGGCCGGGCCGCCGCCGGCCGGTGCGGGCAGGCGCGGGGCGAGCACGGCGCCGATGACCGGGGCGTCGACCTGCTCGAACTGGCGCAGCGCGGCGGTCAGCTCGCCGCTGCGGGTACGTCCCGCCTCCGCCACCATGATCACCGCGTCGACGTGCCGGCCCAACGCCTGCGCCTCGACCGCGAGGGTCGGCTGCGCGGTCTCGATCAGCACGTGGTCGAAGCGGGCCGCCAGCTCGGCCAGGATCTCCAGCAGCGCCGCCACCGGCAGCTCGACGTCCGCGTCGAGGTCGCCGGGGACCAGCACCCGCAGCTGGCCCAGCCCGGGGACCGGGGCCAGCGCCTTCAGCGCCGGGACGTCCCGGCGGAGCACCGCGGCCAGGCTGTGCCGGCCCTCGGCGACCCCGGTGATCGCGGTCAGGGCCGAGTCCGGCTTGGTGGTGATCAGGGCGACCTGCTGGCCGGTACGGGCGTACGCGGCGGCCAGGTTCGCGGCGACGAAACCGGCGGCCGTGCCGGCCGAGCCGTCGCAGAGCAGGAGCTGACGCCCCCGGCCCGCCTGGGCGGGTTCGGGCACCGCGGAGAGCAGCACGTTGCGCAGCCGGCCCAGCTCGCGGGAGATCTTGTGGGTCGCCGGCAGCACCGCCAGCGCCGAGGTGCGCGGCGGAAGCTCCAGCAGCAGCGGCAGCCCGACCCGGTCGGAGATGTCCCGGCCGCGGCGGACCCGGGTGTCGAGCCGGTCCAGCGCCAGCGCCAGCACGATGCCGAGCAGCAGCCCGGCGCCCATGCCGCTGGCCAGGTTCAGCGTCCGGTTCGGCGAGCTGGGGCTGGTCGGCAGCCGGGCGTCGGAGATGATCTCGCCCGGGTCGGTGTCGGCGGAGAGCAGCGGGCTGAGCCGGTTGTTCAGCGAGGCGAGCTGGTTGGTCAGCACGCTCCGGTCGGCCTCGGCCCGCTCCCGCTCGACCGAGTTGGCCGGCGCCGCCGCGATCCGCCCGGCGACCGTGCCGAGCTGCTTGGTGACGTCCGTGATCTGCTGCTTCAGCGAGGTGGTCTCGTTGTCGAGGCTCTTCTGGGCGGTGGCCTTGCGCAGGTCCAGGTACGCCTGCGCGAAGGCGTGCGACCCGGCCTGGGCCTGGGCTGGGCTGTCCGCCTCGTACGCCACCTGGAGGACCTGGCTGTTCGGCGGCACGGTGACCGTCGCCGACTGGAGCAGCTGGTCGGCCGGGGTCGTGCTCTTCATCAGCGTGCGCGCCCGGTCCGCGACGACGAGCGAGCGGACCACCTGCGCCTCGGTGTCGAGGTTCACCTTGGCGTTCGGGTTGCTGTCCGCGCCGGCACCCAGCGGGCGCACCAGCAGCGAGGTGGTCGACGTGTACCGCGCGTGCTGGAACTGGCTCACCGCCAGGCCGCCGGCCGTGCCGAGGACCGCCGCGAGGAGCAGGATCCACCAGCGGCGGCGGAGCCAGCCCAGGTAGGCCATCAGGACGGGCCCGTCGGAATCGCTCTCGGCCAGGTGGGGTGAGGGCATCAGAGTGTGTCGCTCCCTTTCGACCGAGCCGGGCAGTCCACGGCGCAGCTGGACCGGACCGTGGCTTTGAGTGTCCCCGATCCGAACGATGAGGGAAAGTCTGCTCGCGTCCCGGTAAGCATGCCCAGGTGTAGGTGGACCGCGTAGATGTGGCCGACCCCGCCTGACCATTCGGCGGGGTTCCGCGCTCCCCGCCGACCCGCACCGGTCACGGCGTCCACGTCGACGCCTCGCCTGGAGCGGGTGACGGAATCCTGACACACTCCCGACCGGTCGTGGTGCGGTGGCCCCGGACCACGCCTGACCTCGCCCTCGCCGGGGTCGGCGGCGGCCCCGGCCGAGGGCGCGCCGGTCCGCCGGACGCGCGCCGGACCGGTGGTGCCGGATCGGTCCAACGGCCACTTCAGTTGTCCACCCCCGCGCCGATAGGTTGTCATGGCGCGTCCGAGGGTCAGTCACCGAGATCCGGGCGCGGTGGCAGCGGACGGGGAGGAACGTTGGTAGGCGGGTCAACCGAGGGCGCGGGTCAGGTCCTGCTCGTCGGGTCCAGTGGCGGGCATCTCGCCCAGCTGCTGGCCCTGGAGCCGTGGTACCGGGACCGGCCGCGCGCCTGGGTCACCTTCGACACCCCGGACGCCCGATCGCTGCTCGACGGCGAGGACGTCGTGTGGGCCCATCACCCCACCACCCGGAACGTGCGGAACCTGGTCCGCAACGCCTTCCTGGCGCTGCGCGTGATGCGCCGTCGCCCGGTCGACGCGGTGGTCACCACCGGCGCCGGGGTGGCCCTGCCGTTCGTCGTCGCGGCCCGGCTGCGGCGCATCCCGACGGTGTACATCGAGGTCTACGACCGGATCGACAGCGCGACGCTGACCGCCCGGCTCTGCCGACCCTTCCTCTCCGCGATGCTCGTCCAGTGGGAGGAGCAGCGCCGGATGTACCCGGAGGCGACCGTCGTGGGGAACCTGCTGTGACCGCCTACATTCCCCGGCCGCGCGACGGCCGCGGTTCGGCGCCGTACGTGCTGGCCGTGGTGGGCACCGACGTGCACCGGTTCGACCGACTGGTGGACTGGCTGGAGCGCTGGCACGCGGACCACGCCGAGGTCCGGCTCGTCCTCCAGTACGGCCACAGCCGCGCCCCGCGGCTGCCCGGCGCCGCACCGTTCCTCGGCCACGAGGAACTCCAGCGGGCGATGGCCGAGGCCACGCTCGTGCTGAGTCACGGCGGCCCGGCCACCATCACCGAGGCGCGGCGCACCGGTCACCTGCCGATCGTGGTGCCCCGGGATCCGACGCACGACGAGCACGTGGACAACCACCAGCAGCTCTTCGCGCGCCGGCTCGGCGCGGCCGGCCTGGTCCGGCTCTGCGAGTCCGAGGCCGAGCTGGTCGCCGCCCTCGACGAGGGGCTCGCCGACCCGTCCCGGTTCGTCCTGGCAGCGGACCCGGACCGGCCGGATCCGCGCGCCGAGGCGGTGGCCCGGGTCGGCCGGGTCGTCGACGACCTGGTGGCGCGGCGGGTCCGCCAGCGCATCGGTGGGCGGCGCCCATGAACGGGGACGGAACGGCGGCCGACCTGCCCCGGGTGCTCTTCGTCGGCGGCCTCGGCCGCAGCGGCTCCACCCTGCTGGAACTGCTGCTCGCGCAGAGCCCGGACGTGTGCGCGGTGGGGGAGGTGGTCCACCTCTGGGAGCGGGCGCTCGGCGCCGACGAGCGGTGCGGGTGCGGCGAACGCTTCACCGCCTGCCCGTTCTGGCGGCAGGTCGGCGAGCACGCCTTCGGCGGCTGGTCGACGTCGACCGGGACGAGGTGCTGGCGCTCAAGGACCGGGTCGACCGGACCCGGCACATCCCCCGCCTGGCCAGGGCCTCGCTCGCCCCGGCGGAGCTCGCCGACGTCCGCCGGTACGCCGACCTCTACACCCGCATCTACCGAGCGGCGACCAAGGTGACCGGCGCCCGGGTTGTGGTGGACTCCAGCAAGCACGCCTCGCTGGCGTTCGCGCTGCGCTGGGCCGAGGGCCTCGACCTGCGGGTGCTGCACCTGGTCCGGGACAGCCGGGCGGTGGCGTACTCCTGGGGCAAGCAGGTGCGCCGCCCCGAGGTGGTCGACGGCGAGGACTTCATGCCGACGTTCTCGCCGTTCGAGGTGAGCAAGCTGTGGACCGCGCAGAACGCGGCGTTCCACCTGCTCGCCTCCCGGGCGTCGGTGCTCCGGCTGCGGTACGAGGACTTCACCGCCGACCCGGCCGGCACCGTCCGCCGGCTCCGCGAGTTCGCCGGCCTGCCGGACGACCCGGCGGCGCTGCGCATCCTCACCGGCGACGACTCCCGCTCGGCGCGACCGGCGCCGGGCGGCGACCTGGAGCCGTCGCCGCCCGCGTCGCCGGTCCGGGTGCACAGCGTCGCCGGCAACCCGCTGCGGTTCAGCGGCGGCCCGCTGCAGGTGCGCCGGGACGAGGCGTGGCGCAGCCGGCTGCCCCGCCGCAGCCGGGCCGTGGTCAGCCTGGCCACCCTGCCCTTCCGAGTCCGCTACGGCTATCTGGGCCAGCGGGGCTCCGATTCCGTGGAGACATCGTGAGCGCGAGGAGTGAGCCGGGCTTGCGAGCCCCGCAGTCGCGAACAGTGGAGGCACAGTGACCGGTCCGAGCATTTCCGTCGTCGTGCCGACGCGGGACCGTCCCGAGCTGCTGCGCGCGGCACTCGACGCGATCCTCAGCCAGGCGCACCCGGGCCCGATCGAGGCGGTCGTGGTCTACGACCAGTCCGAGCCGGACCGGTCGCTGGAGATGGACCGGGGCGACCGTCGGGTGCGGGTCATCACCAACACCCGTACGCCCGGGCTGGCCGGCGCGCGGAACACCGGGATCGAGGCGGCCACCGGCGACCTGGTCGCGTTCTGCGACGACGACGACGAGTGGCTGCCGGGGAAGCTCGCCGCCCAGCTCGGCGCGCTCGACGTCCACCCCGACGGGGCGCTGGTGAGCTGCGGCATCCGGGTCAGCTACGACGACCGGACGGTGGACCGGTCGCTGGACCGGCCCCGGGTGTCGCTGGAGGCGCTGCTGCGCGACCGGCTCACCGAGCTGCACCCGTCGACCTTCCTGATCCGGCGGGCCGCCCTGCTCGACGGGATCGGCCTGGTCGACGAGCAGATCCCGGGCAGCTACGCGGAGGACTACGAGTTCCTGCTCCGAGCCGCCCGGTACGCCCCGCTGGTCAACGTGGACAGTCCGTACGTGCTGGTCCGGTGGCACAAGCGGTCGTACTTCGCGCAGCGGTGGGAGACGATCTCGACGGCGTTGCAGTGGCTGCTGCAGCGCTATCCCGAGTTCGCCACCGTGCCGCACGGCGAGGCCCGGGTGGCCGGCCAGATCGCCTTCGCGCAGGCCGCGATGGGCAACCGGCGGGACGCCGTCCGGTGGGCGCGGCGCACGCTGGCCCGCAACCCGAAGGAGCCGCGCGCCTACCTGGCGCTGGCGGTGGCGACCCGGGCGGTGCACGCCGACCGGGTGCTGCGCACGCTGCACAAGCGCGGCCGGGGCATCTGAGCGGAACGCGACGGGCGGGTGACCAACCGGTCACCCGCCCGTTTTCGTCGCTGCCGGCTCAGGCCACGCAGAACGACCGCCAGGCCTGGATGCTCGGCGAGTCCCGCAGGCGGAAGTCGCCCTGGCTGACCACCTGGTTGTAGTACGCCACGAACTCCGGCCGCTGGCCGTTGAGGTAGCCGGCCATGGACCGGATCCACGTGGCCCGCCCGGTGCCGGAGTCGCCGGGCACCAGGTCACTGCCGGTCTCCGCCACGCCCCAGGGCTTGCCCAACTCCCGGGACTTGCTGATCATTCGGCCGTAGATCTCCTGCGGGGACGCGTACCGCTTCCACTTCGCGCCCCAGTTGTAACAGTCCCAGCCGAGCGTCTCGACCAGGTCGCCGCCGGGGTAGAAGGCGTCGAAGTTCCGCCCGGACTTGGGGTCGAGCGTCCAGCACATCAGGATGATCGTGTTGATCAGCTTCGGGTTGTCCGCCCGGTCGGCCAGCCCGGCGATCCGGCGCCAGGCTGCCTTGTAGGCGGCCGGAGTGAAGGCGCCCCGCTCGACGTCGTCCTCCGGCTCGTGGAAGTACGACCAGTACACGTTGTGGTCGCGGGGGATCGAGGCGAACCAGGACGCCAGCCGGGAGTCGTACTTCCCGCTGTTGACCTCCTGGGGGGCGGCCTTGAAGGAGACCACGACCGTCCGGTCGACGACGTCGGCCCGGCTGCCGTTCCAGGCCGGCGGGAGCCCGGGGTAGAAGACCCGGGCCATCCGGAGCCTGCCGAAGGTCCGGTCGGACCGGGAGAGTGCCTGGCCGAACGTCTCGCCACTCTGTACCGCGATCGACGCGCCGGGCAGGGTCAGGCGGGTGCCGGCGAAGGCCGGGCCGCGCCCGGCGGCCGAGGCGGACGGCGAGGCGCTGGCCGGTCGGCCGCCGAGCCCGGCCA
>NZ_JAEVHJ010000093.1:0-21607 GCF_016802855.1 Micromonospora sp. ATA51
GCGTCGCGCAGCCAAAGCGCGCAGGGCGGCCCGGGCCGCCCCGCACGACGCGCTTCTCGGCGGCGATCACCCGCGCTCCCGGTCGAGGCGTAGCGGCAGCCACGGGTCCGGCCGGTCAGCCACGGCTCACCCTCCCGCCGGCTCGGCTTCGGCCTCGGCCACGGCCGGCAGCTCGTCGACGACCTGCACGGCGGTCGCCTCGCACTGCACGCCGCCCTCGGCCCGGCAGGCGGGCAGCCCGCCCGGGGTCCGCACCAGCCGGTGGATCGTCAGCTTGTCGTCGGCCAGCTCCAGCCGCACGAAGTCCAGGTCCAGGGAGATCCCCAGCGGCGCGAACGCCGCGCGCAGCTGGGGCAGGGTCACGCTCTCCGGGTCAGCCATCGGTCCTCCTCCGTAGGCGGTTGCGCCGCTCCAGGTCGGCCGGGTCGCAGACGTGGCCGGCGTCGGTCAGCGGCGGCTGGTCGCCCTCCCACAGGTCCCCCCACCACCCGCAGGTGCGGCACGTCGTCCACCGCAGCAGCTCGCAGCCCTTGCCGCGCCCGGAGCGGCGGCACGCGAAGCCGTGCGCCTGCACCAGGTCGGGGGCGGGGGCGGTCGTCGTGCTCACGCCGGCAACAGCTCCCCGGCCACGGTGCCGGCCAGATGTTCCCGCAGCTCGGCGACGTCGTGCCGCGTCCCGGTGACCAGCAGCCCGCCGACGTACGCGCTCAGGGCGGCCGTCAGCTGCTCCGCGTCGACGCCGAGCCGGGTGGCGACCGCCGGCACCGCCGTCCACGCGCCCTGCAGCAGCCGGGGCACCGACGTCGGTGTGGACTGCCGCACCGTGTGGTACTCCCACGCCTTCAAGTCGGCGTGCCGGTACCGTTCCCGGCCGACGACCCGCTTCCCGGCGATCTCCAGCGCCCGTAGCGCCAGGACCTCGCACGCGGCCACGAACGGGTCGGCCAGCTGGCCGGCAGCCGCGGCGGCGATCGCGTTCTTCTCGGGCGGGCCGCGGTCCTCGGTGTCGCCGTCGGGCGGCTCCTCCGTCGTCGGCTCCTCGTCCTCGGCCGGCGGCTCGCCGGCCGGCAGCTCGGCCGGCTGCGGGGCCGGCTTCAACGCCTCCGGGTCGACGTCGACGGTCACCCCGGCAACCTCCAGCAGCGCTGCACCAGCAGCGGCCCGGCGGCCGGCACCGTCCGGATGATCTCCAGCAGTCGGCGCAGCTCCCGCTCCTCGTCGGTCGGCTTGTCGCCGTCGCCGAAGCCGGTCTCGCGGCGCAGCGCGTCACCGGACAGCTCGCCGAGGCCGTACAGGTCCTTCGCGTCCGCGCCCTTGTCCGGGGTCTGCGTCAGCTCCGACGTGTCGTACCAGACGATCCACCGCTTCGCGTCGGCAACGCCGGGCGCACCCTCCAGCGCCGGCCACAGCATCTGCTGGGTCAGCGCCGCGCAGAACAGCTCCAGCTTCGACTCGACGTGGTACTTAATCGTCGCCTCGTCGGTCATCCAGGCGCCCCAATGGTTCGCCTGCGTCATGCCGAGCAGCATCTCCGGCGGGGCGTCCAGGCCGAGGGCCAGCCGCCGGATCGCGCCGTCCAGCATCGACGGCACCGTTGCCGACAGCTCGGTGGCGAAGCTGAGCAGCCGGGCCTTCTCCAGGTGCTCGGCGGGGCCCTGCACCACGATCGGGACGAGGGCTGCCACCGAGTCGCGGTCCTTCACCGCGGTGGTCATCGCCTCGGTCAGCGTCGCCAGGAACGACGTCACCCCGTCCTCGGCGTCCTCCTCCTGCTCGGCGGCGGCGAACGACAGCTCGTTCGGCAGCAGCAGGATGCCCGCGCCCGCGAGCCGGGAGTCGATCTGCGACTGGACGTACTGCGTCAACCGCTCGATCAGCCGCAGCACCCGCCGGTTGGCCTGCACCTGCGACTTCGGCAGGGCGTGCTTACGCGGCGACGGCGCCCAGATCCGCACGATGACCGTCTCGTCGGCCTCCAGCTCGCGCGGCCCGTCGCCCTGGTCGAGCACGTACTTCCCGGCGCGCTCCTGCAGCTCCTCATTCGAGGCGATGAACCATCGCTCCCGGTCGGTGGCGTTGCCGTCCTCGTCCTTCTCCGGCTCGCCGATCAGGTAGCACTCGCCGGGTACGCCGAGCTGGATTCCTGCGTCGTGCAGCAGCTCGCCCTGCTGGCCGGGGCCGCCGAGGAACGTCTCGTTGACGCCGGCCGGCGCCTGGTCGGGTGTCTCGACCGGCCGGCCCTGATCGTCGACCTGCGTGATGTACAGCCGAGCGCGGCCCATCGCCTTCGCGATGAGGTCGACCAGGTACGCCAGCTCGCCGCACTGCTCGTAGTGCCGCCACGCCTCGTTCTGCCACTCCTGCTTGGTGACCCTGCGCAGGCTGCCGCTGGACTCGTAGCGCATCTTCGCCGCCGAGGCGACGACGGCGGTGGCCTTTCCGACCTCGCTGTCGACGTTGGGCTTCGTGCCCCACCACGCCATGCACTACTCCCCGGGCTCGGCGCGCACCAGCAGGCCGGTCGCGTACGACAGGGCCAGCGCGACGGTGGGCACGTCGACCCACCAGTAGCCCGACCAGCGGGGGCCGTCGGAGAGATGCCACCAGCCGGCGGCAGCCGGCGCGGCGATCCACACCGACAGGCACCAGCGGCAGAACAGGAGGTAGGCGAACGGGCTGCCGTCGGGCAGCCGCTTCACGACCGCTTCCCGGGGTCGCCGGGTGATCTCGTCGGCGACGATCAGCCTGGTCGCCCGTGAGACAGCGAACAGCACCACCACGATCTCGATCAGCCCCGTCACGACTATGAGCATAGGCAATGCCATCGCGGCGGGACAGAAGCATTGAGGCGGCCCGCCGGGTAGCCCGGCGAACCTCCGAGGGGTCAGGCCACGCTCAGCCAGAACCCATCCGGCGTCTCGCGGTAGTCGAAGCCCATCTCGTTAAACAACTGGCGGAGGCGCTTCGCCACCTCCAGCGACGCAGCGGCGATGTCCTCGCGCGGCAAGACTCGATCGGTACCGGGAAGGCCCTCCAGCAGGTCTAGGAATCTGCCCATCGCCGGGGCCTGGATCCAGTCGCCGGGCCGGATGACGCCGGTAACCAGGCCGGCGGCCCCGTAGCCGAGGACGGTCGACGCGCGCAGCAGAGCGGGCATCGCCCCGTGGTAGGTGTCCATCAGGTCGCCGGTCCGGTGGTGCTTCGCACGTACCTTTTGGAGCACATCGGCCACGAGGGCGAAGTCGACCGCCGTGTTCAGGTTGCTGCGGGATGTCCACCCCCGCTCGTGCACCGTCCGCTCGCACCGGAATTCGTCGATGGTGTTCTCCGCGAACCACACGTACTCCCAAGTGAAACCACTGGGCAGCTCGAAGGGCGCCCGGCGGTGCACGGCGTGGGCCACGTCGCCATGCTGTTGCAGGCGCACGTGCTGGGCCTCGTGCAGCACGCACTGCCTCGCCGTCGGCAGGCCGCATGCCAGCGTCGAGCTGCCGACCACCACGACGATCCTGCCGTCGGCCAGGGCGCAGGTCTTCGCCGCAGCCCGGGCCCCATCGGCCCTGTCGGCGCGGTACTGGTCGGCAGTCATCGTGGAGTTCATGCGGTCGGGCTCCTGGACCGCGTACTCGCCGGCCACCTTCTCGTACTCGTCGGTGATGATCACCTCAACCTTCTCCGGGCTGGGCACCTCCGCGGTGAATTCCGCGAGCAAGGTCCGCCAGGTGGCCTGCTGAGCGGCCGGCAAGGCGCGGGCAATCCTGTACGTCACATTGATCTCACTGGACATCCAGCCAGTATCGCGGGCAGGTCCGACAGGATCGAACGCCTTTGCGAGTAGCTCTGTGGGACGTGGAGTGGCGTACCCGATGGGACATCACGATCCAGTGGGACCGGGCCCAGAGCTCGCCCGCCGGCGTGACCGTGGTCGTGAGCGTCGTCGACTCCACCGCAAAGCTGCGCCGCCTGTCGACCCGGCACGCGCCGACCCGCACGTGGTCGCCTTCCCGTACCGGCCGGTCCGCGAGCTGGTCGGCGACGAGCCGCAGGAGTGCCACGAAGGCCACGCCACGCCGGCGGCTCGGCGACCACCCCCATGCGCGACTGGTGGCCGTGCCGCTACGGCGGGCACCTGGTCATCCGCTGCCGCAGGTGCCCGGACGCGAGGTGGAGCCCCCCGGTCGGCGCGGACTGCGACGCCGGCGCCAAAGCCGATCGGGGGTCGCGCACATGCGAAACGGTCCTATCAACGACCGGATGGTTCCGCCGAACGACCCTGAGCGCAACGCCTCCGGGGTGACCTCGTCGGCCGCGTCGTCGGCCCCCGGCCGAGCCGCGACGCCTGGTCGACCGGGCCCACACCGACACGCCACCGGGACACGTATAGTTCAGGGAACGCACGTAGCGCACTGCAAGCACACGTAGCTGTTGCCACGCACACGTAGTCTGCGTATGCTCAGCCGGCGGGCGTCGCCAGGGCGTCCACACCAAGGAGACGAACGTGGCGGTCGCCGAAGAAACCCAAGGTCTCACCCACCCGCTGGAGATCCTCAACGTCGCTCAGGTCGATGACGCCGGTGGCGAACACATCGAGTGCCAGATGACCGCGAATTACCTCGTGGACCTGCACAAGAGCGGGCTGCTCTCACTCACCGGCAACATCCGCCCTGCCCACATGGAGGGCAAGCGGCTCATGGGCAAGACCAAGATCAAAGTCAACAAGTGGACCACCGAGCTGCTCGCCAACGAGGCGATCATCGGCAACATCTCGGTCAGGCTCGACCCGACCAAGTCCGACTACGAGGTCTGGTTCGACGACGAGACCGGGCAGCAGAACTTGACCATCAACTCCGGTGTGCTCGACTGCGCGGTCGACTCTCTCTCACGGATCAAGGCGATCCTCGCCGCCGCGGACAACCCGCTCGGGAGCTTCGACCTCAGCACCCGCTTCCAGGTACGGATCTGGATGCTCGACGACGCGCTCGCGAAGAAGGTCGCCACCATCTACAACACCCGAGGCGACAAGGTCAACGACTCCACCGCGAAGTACGCCTACTCCGAGACCAAGGAGCAGGAGCTCGCCCGCCGGCTCGTCAACGGCAGCGAGCACCTCGGCCAGGACAACATCGAGGTCCTGTCCAACTCCGTGTCGGCCAGCTCCCACAAGCTGACCGCCTATAACACCATCAGCAGGGCGATCGAGACCTCCTGGAAGGGCGGCCCCGTCACCCAAGCCGACGTCGAAGCGCAGTCCAGCTGGCTGATCAGCGCCTGGGACTCCCTGGTCAAGGTCCGCCCGGAGTACGGCAAGCTCTCGACGCCGGCGCGTCAGGCCCAGCGGAAGAACACCATCGCGACCAGCGCCGTAGTGATCTACGGGCTCGTCGGCGCGATGTCGAAGATGTACACCGACCACGTGGACCCGGAGGTGGCGTTCAAGGCCATCGCCGCCAAGGACGAGGACGACTTCTTCGCCTGGGACAACCCGATCTGGATGGCCAAGGGCATCGTCACGCCGAGCGGGTCGGGCAACGGCGGATACGGTACGCGCAACAGCTTCCCATCTCGTCGCGCAGCCATCAACGTGCTCTGCGAGGCGATGGGTCTGGACGCGGACGACGACGAGTAGGTCCAGCCGAGAGTAGAGGGCGCGACCAGGTCATCGTTATGACCCGGTCGCGCCCTCTGATCTCTTGGGACCTCGGGTAGTACGGGCCGAGCTTCGGCACGTGTCGAACCGGAGGTCGAGGCCGACCACGTTATCCCGTGGCGGCCGAGTTCCATCGCCGCTGCTCGGCCACGCGGACGAGCACCCCCGCCGTCGCCGCGACCAGCATCACGGCGTCCCCCCGGGTGTACTCGAACGTCTTGGTCACCTGGTCCTTGTGCATCGCACCGGAGAGCGTGCGGGCCAGGTCCTCCACGATGAACGCAAACCGCTCGGGCAGCGTCCGCTTCTCCTCCACGAGCCGCTCCGGATTGGCCTTCTCCCGCTCGAGCGCCTTCCGCTGGACGGCCGCCGTCCGCTCGGCTTTGCGGATCGGCTCCAGCGCCTTGCGGGCGGCGAGCAGCGCGCCCTCGATGTTGTTCTGCCGCAGCAGGGTCCTAGCCTTCCGTAGCTCCTCCGTCGCGATCGCGAAGTCCGCCCCGCCGATCACCGGCACCAGCACCTCGATGAACGTGCCAGCGTCCACCTGCTCCAGCTGCTTCAACCACTCGCCGGCGCCGATGTGGAAGCGGCCGCCGCCGCTCTTCACCTGCAGGATGGGCGGGTCACCCACGACCGAGGTCACTGTAAGGTTGGCGTACAGGTGTACGTCTTCGCCCCGGCGCACCTCCTCGACGACGCGCAGCTGTTCGTCGCTGACGAACCCGACCAGTTCCAACTGGCTGGACCGCACTTGCGGGCTCACGGGCTGCTCCACCTCCAGCGCGCCCAGCAGCCTCTGCTCCTGGCCCGACACGCCACACAGGTACAGCAGCGACGACACCTTGAACGGAGATGCGGTCGGCGCGTCGTTCTGTCGGCTGACCTCGAAGCGCAGGCTGATGTGCGCGCCCCCGACGCCGGGGTAAAGACGCAGCATGTGCTGCACGGCCTGCACGTACAGCCGGTCGTCGTTGCCGAGTTCAATCGAGATCATGGGCTCACCGTCTCTCTGGGGGCTAGCCGCTCCACTGTGGCGCGTACACCCTAATGAGGGCCACCGGGGACTGCGGAGGGGCGGGTGCGATGCTGGCACTCGCCCCCGGATCATGGAATGGCGCACGCGCTGGCACATCCCGATGCACCGGGACGAGACCGGGAACTTGCCCGCCGCGCCACCGTTGGTCGAGCCATGGTCGACTCCCCCGCCGACCTGCGCCGCCTGGTCGAGCGGGCCCTCGCCGACCCGCACGTGGTCGCTCTCCCGTACCGGCCGGTCCGCGAGCTGGTCGGCGACGAGCCGCAGGAGTGCCACAACGGCTACGGCTACGCCGGCGGCTCGGTGACCACGCTGGTGCGCGACTGGTGGCCGTGCCGCTGCGGCGGGCACCTGGTCCTCCGCTGCCGCGCCTCCCGAGGTGTGCGGGTAGAGCCGGTCCGGAATGAGGGCTGGGGCGTACAGGGGAGGCCGCTGACGGAACCGCCATGACCGGCTCTTCGGACCGCCCGTTTGTGAGCCTCGAACACACCGGTCGGCCCACCGAGCTAATCCGTGACGGGCGATATGGTTCCCCAGTGACCATGACCACGAAGATCTCCGGAAGCGGCTCACTCGGCCGCGACGCCATCGTGACACTAGAGAAGGCGGAGATCCGTCGGCGAGCACGAGCGTTCGCCAAGTCATGGGCTGGAGCGACTTCCGAGCAGTCGGACAAGCAGCCGTTCTGGGATGCATTCTTCAACGTCTTCGGGGTCCAGCGCCGGCAGGTCGCCACCTACGAGGCCATCGCCAAGCGATCGTCCACGGGTCGTCACGGCTGGCTTGACCTGCTGCTCCCCGGACAGATGGGGGTGGAACACAAGTCCGCCGGGCAGTCGATGGATAAGGCGATGGGCCAGCTCATCGACTACCTGCCGTCGCTCCCGCCAGCAGAACACCCATGGCTACTCGTCGTCTCCGATTTCGCCCGATTCAAGTGGAAGAACCTCGACACGGGGGCGTCCGGGTCGTTCACGTTGGAGCAGTTCCCCGACCATCTGGAGCTGTTCTGGTGGCTGGCCGGCTATCAGATTGAGCATCGAGACTATGGCGATGAGGTTGCCGCCAACCTAACGGCGACACAGCTACTCGCTGACGTGTACGACGCTTTGCTCGCGTCTGGATACCCATCCGCCGACGCGCGGGAGTGGGTCACACGCATCCTCTTCTGCCTATTCGCTGACGACGCAGGCGTGTGGGATCGGGCGGCCTTCCACTCCTACCTGGCTCTTCACACAGCCCCGGACGGACACGACCTGGGCGACGTGATCTCTCGGGTCTTCAGGGTGCTGAACACGGCGCCCGAAAAGCGGCCCCGAAACCTCGACGAGGACCTCGCCCAGTTCACGTACATCAACGGTGACCTGTTCGCCAACGACCTGTGGGCCGTCTCGGGCAACCCCGAGGTACGCCGCGCGCTGCTGTCAGCCTGTACGTTCGACTGGTCGGCCATCTCGCCGGCGATCTTCGGATCGCTGTTTCAGAACGTGATGACGAAGCGCGAGCGGCGTCAGCTCGGCGCCCATTACACGTCCGAACAGAACATCCTCCGCACCATCCGCCCACTGTTCCTGGACGACCTTGAGGCCGAACTCGCGGCAGCTACCACTCAACCCAAGCTGCGAGCCTTCCACGACAAGATCGCCAACCTCACGTTCTTCGATCCGGCATGTGGATGCGGGAACTTCCTTGTCATCGCCTACCGCGAGATTCGCCGTTTGGAAACAGAATGCCTCCGCCTGCTCGCCCGGAAGCAGAAGAACATCGGGCAGCGGGCGGTTAGCCTCGACTTTCTGTGCAAGGTGAGAGTCGATCATTTCTACGGTATCGAAATCGAGGAGTTCCCGGCGCGCATCGCTCGCACCGCTCTCTACCTAATCGACCATCTTGAAAACCGACGCGTCTCACTCGAGTTCGGCGAACACTACATCCGTTTTCCGATCCCCGCCTCGCCGCACATCCACATCGGCAACGCCCTGCGCGATGACTGGAACGCCCTACTGCCGGCCGAGGACTGCGACTATCTGTTCGGCAATCCCCCCTTCGCTGGCCAAAAGACGAGGGCCGCTGATCAGACGGCTGACATGCACCACGTCTGGGGGGCAGGTTTCGCTCGCTGGCTTGACTACGTGACCGGCTGGTACCGCCTCGCCGCCGACTACATCTCAGCGTCCGGAGCCAGAGCCGCCTTCGTCTCAACCAACTCCGTGGCCCAAGGCGAGCAAGTGGCCCGGGTGTGGCGGACGATGCTCGAAAAAAGCATGAAAATTGACTTCGCACACCGGACCTTCGCATGGACGTCGGAGGCACGCGGCAGGGCCGTCGTCCACGTTGTCATCATTGGTTTCTCCGCGGCCGACCAAGAGTCCCGTTGTGTCATCTACGACTACCCAGATCTAAATGGCGACCCTGTAGCCGAACCCGCCAGCCACATCAACCCGTACCTGCTCGACGCCCCTGACGTGATCGTGGAATCATCGACCACACCCATCTCGCCGTCGCTTCCGCCCGTGCAATACGGGAACAAGCCCAGCGACGGCGGCCACCTCATCGTCGAGCCTGACGAACTGCCCCCGGCCGACGACCCCGCTACCCAGTACCTACGCCCCTTCGTCGGTGCACATGACCTCATTCATGGCGAGAAACGGTTCTGCATCTGGATGGAGGCCCCCGACGCTCACGCGGTGAAGCACTCGGAGTGGCTGCGGAACCGGCTCGCAGCCGTGAAGCAGTTCCGCACCGACAGCACCGCCGCTGACACCCGAAAGCTCGCATCACGCCCGTGGCGGTTCTTCCGCATCCCGCAGCCCACTGTGCCCTACATCGCCATCCCGAGGCATGTTTCGGAGAACCGGCAATGGTTCACCGTTGCCTACGAGTCGCCGGACGTCATCGCTTCGGATGCGCTGTTCACCGTCGTGGACCCGGACGGTTTCCTCTTCCCGGTCCTGTCGTCGGCAATGTTCATGGCGTGGCTCCGCACGATCGGCGGCCGGATCAAGAGCGACCTCCGGTTCTCCGGGCCAATCGTCTACAACACGTTCCCGCTGCCCCACCTGACCACCGACCAACGCCAGCGCATCATCACCGCCGGCAAGGCCCTAATTGCCGCGCGCGAGAAGCACCCGGGCTCGTCATTGGCGGACCTGTACAACCCGCTCTCAACTCCAAGCGACATCCTCGCCGCTCATCGCGTCATCGACCTCGCTGTCGACCGAGCCTTCAGTTCTCGAGGACGGCCGTCCACCGTCACGGATCGGATGCGGATCCTGTTTCCGGCCTACGAGGCGATGCAGGGTCAGCTGATAAAGGCACCACCAGTACAGCGCCGACGACGGGCCTAGCCGAGGCCGGCCACGACGGGGCCTTGGCCCGCCCGCTACCGCGCTACAGTGCGGGACTGGTGGCCGTACCGCTGCCGCGGGCACCTGGTCGTCTGGTGCCGCGGCTGGGGAGACATCCGGGTCGAGCCGGCGATCGACCTGGGGTGCGACGCCGCGGGACTGACTGGGCCGGGCAAGGCGCCGCTCTGGCCTAGTCCGCCTCGCGGACCAGAACTATCGGGCCTCTCTCGGGGACATCTGAACTCCGCCGGATTGCCGATAAAATTTTCGCCCGGCCCTATGCTCGCGGCTTGTCACGCCACGCCACTACAGTCCTAGGAGTCCGGTGACGATCAACGGGGACACAGTGCGTGGACCCACTTTGCGGACCCGGACGACGTGCCGTGGTCGACCGACTCCGGCACAAACGACGGGCACCCGGTAGCAGCCGGGTGCCCGTCAGAACGCAGTTCCCACATGCCGCCCAAGGCAAGAAGGAGCACGTCGGTGTCAACCTTACAAACTAGGTCATCTAAAAGGCCAGGCAGGGGTAACGGCGAGCCGTCAGTGCCGCTGCGCAAGCTGGTCCTGGCCGCGATCGCCGTGGCCATCGCCTACTACGGCAGCTACCAGCCGGAACACGCAACGACCTTGGTCATCGGGCTCGCCGGGTACACGGCTCTCGACCGGTTTGACGAGCTGATCCGCTGATGCAAGGCGGCCCCCGCACCGGGATCGATGTGGGGGCCGCCTCGCCGACTTCTCGCCCGAACCCCTGGGCCGACCGCCGTCAGCCCCAGCAGCCCCGGTCCCCGGCCATCCGGTTGAGCATCCCGGCCACCGCGGTGACGAGCGCCACGCCGTCAGCGCGGCTGTACTCGAAGGTCTTCGTCACCTCGTCGTCGTGCAGCGCGCCGCTTAAGGTGGAGAACAGGTCCTTGACCAATACCGCCCACCGCGCACGGAGGTCGCGCTGCGCCGGTCGCTTCTTCACCGCCTCCTTGGCGACAGCCTCCATGCGTTTGGGTGAGCTCAGTCAGGCGCTGCGCGGGTAGTCGGCGAAGGGATCTTCGCCTTCGTCGAGTATCAGCGGCACGTCGTACACCGACAGGTCCGGCCTGGCGCGCGCGTACCGGACGCGGTGGCGCCACCGGTGGTGCTCGTAGGCCGTGTCCACCTCAATCTCGGCCACGACGGTCGGCTCGACCTGGGCGTAGCGCAGCGGCTCGGGTCGCTCGAACTGGCCGGACCATGTGGCGGGCAGCGGATCAGGCCAGGGGTGAATGACAACACCGCGGTCGGTTGGGCGTGGCGGGGACAGCAGCCTTGCCAGCTCCTGGCGCTGAGGCGTGGCCAGCAGGTGCGTGCGGCCGGTGTACCGCAGCCGACCGCGCCGGTCGAATCGGCCGAGCAGAGCGGTGTCGGGGTTGCGGATGCTGCCGATGACGCCGCCGATGATGGCCTCCGTGGTGGCGCGGGCCCGGAACTTCACCCATCCTCGCCGGCCAGGCTCATAACGGCTGTCGAGCCGCTTGATCACAACGCCTTCCACACCCGCCGCGGTCCACGTCGTCAGCCATTCGCTGACCTCGATGACGTCGACGCTCTGCGGGGTGACCGCCAGCTGCGGCGGGGCGCCGGCGAGCAGCCGCACCAGCCGGGCCCGACGCTCGACCAGCGGCGCGTCGAGCACCGGCTCCCCGCCAGCGTCGACGAGGAGGTCAAAGGTGACGTAGTAGGCCGGGTGCTCACGAGCCTCGCGCAGCAACTGTCGGCCGGCGATGACCCGCCGCTGCAGCAGGGCGAAGTTCGTCCGTCCCCGCTCCCAGACCACCAGTTCCCCGTCGAGCACCGCACCGGGCGGGACGAAGGCACGGACCGCCCTCGTGATGTCCGGGAAGTACGGCGTCAGATTCCTGCCGGCGCGCGACTGCAAGTAGACGTCCGAGGCTCCCCGAAAGGCCAAGGCCCGCCACCCATCCCACTTCGGTTCATAGGCCAGGTTCGGACCCACAGGCACCGAGTCGACCGGCGCGGCCAGCATCGGGGCGACAGGCCGGCGTAGCACCGGCCCACCGGGCGACGTCTCCCACCGCCAGGCCGGGCTCACCCTCTCCAGCCCCATCCGCCCCGACCGCGAGCGCCACTCATGTCCCGTCCCTCCCCCGACATCGTCAGGCAGCGGGAGCGGGCTCCGGGCGCAGATCAGGCATGACGAATGCATGAAAGCGTGGACATCGCCCTTACCCATGCCTTGTGCGGCTGCCTGCCTAGATCAGGAGATCCCACCCAGGTCCTGGAACCCCTGGTCGGGAACTGGCAGGCCAGCTTTGGAATACCTATCAAGGGCAGTGGCAGATTGGCGTGCGCGTTGAGGGCCTGCAGGACGCGGTGCCGCAGGAGGCGACCCGGGGCATGGACCTGGACCTACGGGACCGTTACGACACCGACGTGTACGAGACGACCACGACCGCGGATACTGCGGAACTGACCAGCTCAACTCACGCCGTCGTCGAACGGTTGCTCGGCAGGCTGCTGCGCGGGCTGCTGCTCGACGGGCGGTACCTGCCGTACACGGCGGAGGTGCTGCGCAGCGCCATGCGGTAAGAGGTCCGTGCGGGCCTGCGGTTACCTAACGACGATTTCAGCCACGCTCACATCTTGGCGAAGCGTGTGCGAGAGCGTTCGACGAAGCCCACCGCGGCAGCAAGTTTCCGGCCGAGCGGACAGTGACAAGCAGGGCCAGGGGGCAGACGCACGAAGTACCTATCTGCCGCCGATCGGGTGACATCGAGTGCCATTGAGCGCGGGCTGAGGTTCACCACCCCGCTATGGTCGACCGCCAACGCTGGCAAGCGGTCACTGCTGAGTCAGAACGGGCGATCGACGGCCGCCTCCCCGCCAGGACGCCTCTCCCCGTACAGCCGCAACGCTTCGTCGCACGCCTTTACTCGCGCCCGCATTCCGGCCACGGCCGGCTCATCGCCGAAGCCGCGATCCCAGGCGAAGGACGCACCAGCTCGCCCGGCCGCGGTCACTGCCTGCGTAACGGCGGTAGGCCTGCGCCGCCATACCTTAGGACGTGCCCCACAGGCAGGGGACGGGCTGCCGCTACCCCAACCCCGTACGCCCAGACTGTCTCGGTCATCGCTGCTACCAGCTGTCGGAACCTCGACCTCAGGGACTCTTTTCGACTGGTCATGGCTTCCTCCTTCTGCTCCCCCGGAGCCACCTTGTTCTGGTCATGAACGAGGCGAACCAGGGTGAGGGCAAGGATCAGCCCGGCCACCGCCTGTACGTCGTGTGGGATTTGAACCCACGCCTCCCCCACCTGCGGGGCACGTCCTAATCAAGTCTAAGCGCCGCACGCAACCCGCCTGTGTCGCGAGAACCGGGCGGCCCGTTTAGAGGCCGCCGTACAGGTCGACTCGCCCGTCGCCCTGGTTTTGGCTGCTCAGTCACATCGGTCGGCCCGGCCGCCATCTTCCGATCTCGCACGTCTTAGTACGTGTGTTCGATTAGCCTCGCGGGCATGGAGTGGCGAACGCGCTGGCACATCACCATCCGCTGGGACCGGGCGGACACTTCGCCCGCCGGCGTGACCGTCGTCGAGCGCGTCGTCGACTCCCCCGCCGACCTGCGCCGCCTGATCGAGGGGGCCCGCGCCGACGCGCATGTGGTCGCCTTCCCGTATCGGTCGACCCGCGAGTTGGTGGGCGAGGAACCGGACGAGTGCCGCAACGGGCACGGCTACGCCGGCGGCTCGGCGACCACGCCGGTGCGGGACTGGTGGCCGTGTCGCTGCGGCGGGCACCTGGTCATCCGCTGCCGCATGTGCCCGGACGTGCAGGTGGAGCCACGGGTCGGCGCGGACTGCGACACACGCAAGGGGCGGGCCACGTCGCCTTGACCCGCCCCGGTTGGTCCGCTCAGCGGACTAGCCCCGGGCGCAGCTGCGCCACCGACGGCACCACCATCAGGTCGGCCACGCCCTCGTCGACGTCGGCGGCGGCCTCCCGCCAGCCCTTCGTGCCGACTGGCCACGCCCGTCGTCGAGCGGCGGGTCGGCTGGGTGGCGGTGCTGCTACCCTCGGCGAACCGCCGCCTCGCCTGGCGGCCGCCCGGCGGCCGGACCACCGTCCCACTGCGCGATTAGATCGTGGTGGAACGCCGGTCGCACCGACTGCCCTGGTTCGCGACCGCCGGCGTGCGCTCCTGGCAGGTCAGCCTCGGGCTGCCCAGGCAGGCCACCCCGCTCGGGCGGACCTTCATCCTGGGCCGCACACCCCCGCCCGAGGCGATCTACGGCGGCGTGGACGTCTTCGCCCTCGGCGCGGTGCCGGACGACCCGGACGCGGTGCCGACCGGCCCGCGCGGCGCCCACATCGGCCTGCACAGCTGGCACAACGACGACACCCTCGGCGAGGACGCCACCAACGGCTGCATCCGGCTGACCCGCAGCGCCCAACGGCAACTCCTCGACGAGGTGCCCGCGGGGACCAGCCTGGTGGTCGTCGACGCGCTGCCCACCCCGCCCGCGACCGGCTGACGGAACCGGCGGGGTGCCCGGTGCCGTCCGATCGACATGCGGCTTCGGAATCTCACGCTCCTCAGCGTCGCGCTGGTGCTCTGCGTACCGACGCTCACGGGCTGCGCCAGCGTGCATCCGCCGCCGAGGACCGGTCCGCCGCCGGCACCGTTCGTGCCCACCACGCATGCAGGTAGGCAGGACTGCGGCGCGGTCAGTCTGGGCCAGGGCGACACCCCTCCGCCCGCGTCGCTGCGCTGCTTCCTTGACGCGGTTCACGACCACACACCCGCCCGGCTGCTGATCACGGCACCCACCGTGGAGGGCGACCCGATCACCACCAGCTACCTCGCCGGGGCCGACGGCCGGGTCGAAGTGATCACCGACGCCCGGGCCGACCACTACGGATCGGGTCGGGTGGAGCGGCAGACCTGCACCGGGCCCACCGACGACCAAGGGCACTGGCTGAGCTTCGCCACCTGCTCCACCCCCGAACCGCTCTGACCGCGCGTGAGCGACCGCAGCCAGCTCCCGAAAACCACACACGGCCGACGGATGGCCGGAACGGTCATACCGCCCGGACGGGTTACTGATGTCCCCTGGGTCGGGCCACCTCGTAGGCAAAGAAGCCCGCGGGGGCACGACAGTCACCTATCGGCGAACGCTGAACCCGGTCCCGGCCGGCGGGCACGTCACATGGCGTCGATCAGCGAGTCGGGTGCCTGCTCGGCCAGCGGACCGCGGTCGCGGCGGATCAGGTCCTTTTCAGTCGGGTCGGTCAGCACCTGCCACGCTGTGCTCAAGGCGTTGGACTGCAGCGCCGCGTCGTTGATCTTGTATCGCACGACCGGTTTGCGGGCGTCCTTGCCGTGCTGGCCCGGGTCGCCGATCTTTCCGGTGCGGAAGTTGCGGCCGATGCTGGGCAGCCGATCGACCAACCGTAGCCGGTACAGCATGTCTGCCGAACGCCACGTGGCGCGGTGCAGGCCGAATATTTCCTCCCGGGACCCGGAGGTGACGAACACGCCGCCCTGCTCGTGCCGGCGGCGGCGGTGGGCGCGCATCGTCAGCAGCATCAGATACGTGGCGATCTCCGCGTCGGACAGCACCCACACCCACAGGCTGGTGAAGAACTCCCGGGGAATGCGTATGCCCTTAGCCGGCACGGTGTAGTCCGGCGCCTCGCTGCTGGAGACCTCCGACAGCAGCTGGAAGTCGCGGTAGCGGCGGTTCCCGCCCGGCTGGCGCGGGATGCGCACCAGGTGCAAGTTCTCGATGCCCGCCAGCGCCTCGGTGATCTGCCGCTGCCGGAGCATCGCCGTCGACCTCGGAGGGCGGCCACCGCGGCCTTTGTTCCCCGCCGGGCGTACGTCGGTGAGCGCCAGTTCCCGCCATCCGGGGTACGTGTCGTCGGCCCGGCGCACGATGTTGCGCGGGTTACGCACCGCCGTGGAGGTCCCGTAGCGGAACTGGGCGTCGAACAGCAGCAGCAACTCCAGGCGCAGTTGCAGCCCCTGGGTGCGCAGCAGCCGCGGCACGACCGGCTCGTGGGTGTCGCCGGGGCGGGCGTAGATGAAGCCCGTCCGAACCCGCACGTGCGTCGGCCGCCGGCCCATCGCGGTAGCGTCGTCGCGGCCGCCGGTGCGCCACAGGTGCGCCAGGCGCTCGCCGACCGCGTCGGCCAGCAGCACCTTCCGATCCTCGCCGTCGAGCGCCTCCCGCATCCGGGCCAGCCGCGCGATCCGGGAACTGATGCTCTCCTCGCCGGTGCTCTGCGCGCCGTCGCCCAGATGCGGCGCGCTCACCCGCGGCTCCGCAGCACCCGCGCGAACCGGGTCAGCGCCTGCAGCACCTGCAGGCAGTGCCGTCGGGTCGACGCCGAGCGGGCCGTCAGGGCCAGCACCGCGATCACCACAACTGCGGCGGTGACCAGCGAGATCGGGACCGCCAGGATCAGCAGGACCAGCGGCAGAGGGTGGTCAGGACCGCCCCACATGTGTCACGCTCCGAGAAGGTAGTAATTGGTGCGGGCCCGCCTGCCGGAGCTTTTCCAGGGTCACCGGCGGCGCGGGCCTTCGCCGTCTTTCGGCGACGGGCCAAGCGTGCCGCATCGAAAGGCCCGCCGCACGAATTCGATCTTGATGGTGAATCCCCCCTTGCCGACCACATAGCTCTACTAGGAGTAGCCGAACTGTGTGGCCGCCAGGAGGGTGTTTTCCAGAGGGCGTTTTTCGATGTGCGGCGCTGCTCGCGAGAGGCGGGGTGGCCCTGCGCCGAGCGCGGCGACGGTCGACTTCGAGCGGGCCGCCCCGACCCGCATGTGGACGCGTTCCCGTACCGGCCGGTCCGCCAGCTGGTCGGCGACCAGCCGGACGAGTGCCACAACGGGCACGGCTACGCCGGGGGCTCGGTGATCACGCCGGTGCGGGACTGGTGGCCGTGTCGCTGCGGCGGGCACCTGGTCATCCGCTGCCGCATGTGCCCGGACGTGCAGGTGGAGCCACGGGTCGGCGCGGACTGCGACACACGCAAGGGGCGGGCCACGTCGCCTTGACCCGCCCCGGTTGGTCCGCTCAGCGGACTAGCCCCTGCGTTGGTCCGATCAGCGGGCTAGCCCGGCAGCCGCGGTCGACCGTTTCCGCCGCCGAGGTGCCCGACGACACCCCCGCCGCGCTTGTGCTGCTCGGCCAGCGCGCACGCCATGCACAGCACCAGGCACGTCTGCGGGGCGCGGCTCGCCGCCGCCCGCTGGTTCGGGCCGATCCACACATCCGCGCGGCAGTCCACGCACTGCGTCAGCGTGTGGTCGACCGTCGGCACGAACGGCGGGACGCCCATGCCCTCCAGCAGCTCGTTGATGTTCGTCGGCGGGCACGCCAGCATCAGCCGCTTCTGTCGTTCCACTCGGGCCTTCCTTACATCTGCTCGGCCGTCGCCACGGCGACGACCTTGCCGTCCGCGTCAATCCGCACGCCGGGGCCGCGCACGTCGCCGCCGGCCCGGCACACGGCCGCGATCCTCTCGAACACCTGCTTGCCGAACCCCAGCCGCTCCACCGACGGCACCACCACCAGGTCTGCCACGCCCTCGTCGAGGTCGGCGACAGCCTCCCGCCAGCCGCGGGTGCCGACGTGCTCGCCGACCACCTCGTAGCCCTGCTCGGCGCACCAGCGCTGCGCCGCCTTCGTCAGCTCCTCCAGGGTGGCCCGGCCGCCGCACACCGCCCGGGAGAACAGCACCGCCCGGCGCCGGATCCACCGCCGCGCCTCCCGGTCCCACCGCGCGTGCTCGTACAGCCGCGACAGGTCCGGCCCGGAGCCCTCCACGTCCGGAGCGCACCGCACGAACCGCCGCGCCTCCACGTCCCAACGCACGTGCCAGCCGAACTCGGCCGCCTCCCCGTGGCCCGGCCACCGGCCCGTCCAGTCCGCGCGGCCGCAATCGTGCCCGGAGGCGTCGCGCTGCGCCCGGCACCACATGCGCTTGCGGCCGGTGGCCAGGCACTCGGCCACGTCGCAGTCGTCGGCGTGCTCTTCGCCGATCGCCACCAGGCACGCCGGGCAGGTGCCGCGCAGCAGCTCCTCGTCCACTCGCTTCTCCATGCTGTCGGTCGGGCCTGCGCCGAGGCGCGCACCAGCTCGGCGCGCGCCTCCGGCTGACCCGTCGGGGTCGGGTTCACTCGCTGCTCTCGGCCGCGGGCTCGGGCTCGCCCGCGTCCAGGTCGGCCTCCGGGCACGGGTCCGGGTCGACGGCCGCCGTCGGCTGGGGCTCGACGTCGTGCTCGGGCAGGTGCGCGTCGACGACCGCCGGCCCGTCGCCGTCCTCGCCGTCGCCGGCTTCCTCGGCCTCCAGCTCGGCCTCGTACGCCAGGGCCTCGGCCTCTTCCTCCTCCATCGCCCGCTGCCGCTCGGCCGCCTCCTCGACCAGCTCGGCGTGCCAGGTCTTCTCGGCCTCCGACAGCTCGTAGCCCTCGGCGATCAGCCGGTTCAGCCACGGCAGCACCAGGTGCCCCCGGTTGGAGTACCGACCGTTCGCCACGACGGCCGTGTTCGCCTCGTGCGCGGCGACGAACCGGGCGACCAGCAGTCGGTTCAGCCGGTCGATGCCGGCCGTCTGCCCGTCGCGCGGGTCGCCCCCGGCCAGCGCCGTCACCAGGTCGTCCTCGGCCCGGTCGTAGAAGCTCGGCATCACCACGGCGGCGCGCATCGCTTCGACCAGCAGGGCCTTCGCGCCCTTCGCGCTGCCCCACTTCTCGACGAGGAACCGGGACCGCACCTCACCGGCGTCGCGCAGCTTCTGCCGCCGCTCCTCGGCTTCGCGCTTCGCCAGCTCCTCGGCGACCTTCTGCGCGGGGCTCTTGTACTGCGTGAACTTCGTCCGCTTGTACCCGTGGGCGTCGGGGTCCTCGCACACGATGACGGCGCGCATGTTCCCGTACGAGCCCTCGATGATCGCGCCGAACCCCTCCAGCGTCTTGACCACCTCGACGTCGAGCGGCTGGCCGTCGGCGTCCAGCAGCTCCTCGACCTTCGCCGCCGCGCAGTTCCACGGCCAGTCCTTCGGCTTCTTCAACACCCGGACGCCGGCCGACGTCAGCTCCTCGGTCAGCGTCTCGGTCGCGCTCTTGTCCTCCCGCTTGCGCTTCTCCTCCTGCACGCGGTGCCGGACGCCCCAGCCGCTCTCGACGCCCTTGAGGATCCGCTCCATCGCCTTCGGGTCGTCCTCGAACTGCTCCAGCTCGGCGACGTCCTCCAGGGTCAGCTTGCCGGCGTCGGCCGCGCCGGTGGCCACCTCGCCGAGCTTCGTCAGCTTCAACGCCGCGGTGACGTGCTTCTGCGTCCGGCCGGTCCGCCGGGCGATCTCGCCGACGTCCAGGCCGAACAGCTCCAGCTGCGCGTACCCGGCCGCCCGCTCGCTCTCGGTCAGGTCGGCGCGCTGGTCGTTCTCCACCAGCATCGCGACGACCTGCGCGGGGGCCAGGCCCTCCATGTCGGGCCGCACCAGGCACGGCACCGTCAGCGGCGCCCCGTCCGGCCACTCGCCGGCTTCCAGCGCCTCGACGGCCGCCGCCGCCCGGCGGTGCCCGGCGACGATGCGCAGGCCGCCGTCCTCGGGCACGACGGTCAGCGCCTGCAGAACGCCGGTCGCCGCGATCGAGGCGCGCAGCTCGGTCAGGTCGCCGAGCTGGGTCCGCAGGTTGCTCGGGTGCGCGATCAGCTCCCGCGGGTCGATGTGCGCGAGGTACGGGGCCTTCTTGCCCCGGGGCCGCGTCTTCACTGCTGCTGTCACTTCCGGCGTCTCCTCTTCCACGTGAACACGGAGGTACGGCGGGGGCCGTACATAAACATTGTATCATTCAAGATCATCCACCGTCCAATCAGGAACCGCCCTGACCTGCGCTTTTGGCCCGCAGCGGCGACGCCACCACCGCCCGCCGTGACTCCTTCGACCGCAGGTACGTCACGCCGTGCACGAGGGCGTCCAGCCGGTCCGGGCTGTCGCCGGACTCCGGCGTCCAGGTCGTCAGCTGGTCCTCCAGCGCCGGGAACGTCCCCACGTGGTGCACCCTCGGCGGGTCGACCTCGTACCGGGCGGCCACCGGCTCGGCGCGCACCCGCTTGCTCGCGCGGGCCTGCACCACGTCCAGCGGCGGTCACCGCCGGGCAGCAGGCCCTCCTTCTGCATGGCCACCCACGCGTCGACGAGGATGTCCCGCAGCCACGCCGATGACCCCTCGTAGACCACCACGTTCGCGTCGACGTCCAGGTAGCACTGCCAGATCCGGCGGGCCGCCGCCATGCCGGCGATCTTCATGCTGCGGTCCGCCAGGACGTAGTGCTCGCCGTCCTCGCCTCGGCCGACCGCGACGATGCCCGTCTCGTCGCTCGTCTCCGACACCGTGTCCGCCGGGTCGACGCTGACCACGGTCCGCACCAGCGGCGGCACGTCCTCCTTGTCGACCCGGCCGGCCTCGATCCACGCCGACTTCCACAGCGCGCCGTCGACGTCGGACAGCAGCTCGGCGTCCAGCTCCTGCCGGCCCAGCCGGGTGCCGCCGTACTGCTCCAGCAGCTCCTCCAGCGCCTCCGGGCTGAGGTTGTCCGCGTTGTCCAGCGTCCGCCGCGGGTCACCACGACCCGGGGCCGGCGGCTGCGGGCCCGCTGCTTCTTCGACCGGGCCAGCAGCTTCTTCACGTGCGGCAGCGGCTTCGGCGTCGTGCTGATGACCATGCGCGGGCTCGCCGCCTCGCGCATGCAGAACCACAGCATGTCGAACACGCCCTGCGCGGTCTGCACCGGCCAGGCCGCGTACTCGTCGAGCCAGCAGCCGTCGAAGTCGTAGCCGCGCAGCACGTCCGGGTCCTGCGCGCCGAACCCGCGGATGATCGCCCCGTTGGTCAGCTCCAGGTACGGCTCGCTCTTGTTGAACGTCCGCACCTCCTTCGGCGGGATCACCGCCAGCAGCCCGGCACGCCGCGCAGTGAAGCAGACGTTGAACACCTCGCGGTACGTCTTCGCGATCACCGCGTAGTGCCCGCCCGCCTTCGTCCCGGCCCACTTGCGCACCGTCTCCGCGCCGGTGCGGGTCTTGCCGAAGCCACGCCCGGCCAGCAGCATCCAGATCCGGTACCAGGCTGGCTCCATCTGCTCCGGCCGGGCGTGCCGGGGCCAGTCGTACCGGACGAGGCCCTGGACCTCCGACACCTCGCGCAGGTACGCGGCCAGCTCGGCGTCGGTCATCAGCGCCGGGTCCGGGTACGCCAGCAGCATCGGTCAGTCCCCGGCCCGCATCTCGGCTTCGCGCTGGCGCAGGTCGACGGCCGCCAACCAGGCCAGCACCAGCAGCGCCGCCAGCATCACCGCCGGGCAGCCCAGCGACGCCGGGCCGACCCACCGCAGCCCGGCCCACACCGCCAGCGCCATCAGCGCGAACCACCCGCCGAGCAGCAGCCGCCACGTCCAGGCGCGGAACCGCAGCGTCCGCCGCTGCACCCGGGTCAGCCGCGGGGGCGGCGGCACGGCGAGGCGCGGCGCCGGCGGTGCCTTCGCGTCCAGCTCCGTCCAGCCGCGCAC